>QNFC01000012.1 GCA_003645395.1 Gammaproteobacteria bacterium | reverse complement strand
TATCAAGACTATCAATCAGAGGCGTTTCGAATGATGATTACCTTTAGAGGCTTAAAACGCTCGCTGCGGCTTAGTGCTAGCAGTGCAGTCGTGCTTGCCGCAATAGCGACCCCCGCTACTGCAGTCGATTTTGAGTACAGCGGCTACCTCCGTGCTCACTACTCCATGAACCTGTCGGAAAACTCCACATGGCAGGACGGCGTAACTGAGCAGAAGCAGGGCGGGAAAGGCCAACTGTCCATGGAGCGCTATTCGGGCAAAATCGAGCACTCAACGGATTTTGGTATTTTCCAGCTTGGTGGCGTGCTGCGGGCCACCGAAGACAAACAGACCGATTATGAGCATGACCTGGAAAAAGCCACCATTAAAGGACCGGCTGCGCTGACCAATCACGATCAGAGTCTTAATCCTCTTTTTGGTCCAGGTCCGGCGTTTCCTCCGGGTTTTACCGGCGTAGATTTAGCGGGCGCAGCATTGTTGCCTCCTGGGGTGTCGGCCAATAGTGCAGGCCTCTGTCAAGCAGGTGCTTCTGCGAGCCCACCACTGCCAGGGGCTCAGTCATGGTGTGACACAACACCTTTTACTGGGTTGAACTCCAGCACCTTCGGTGCGGGTGCACAAAGTAAGTTTGGCAAGGACTACGACGAAAACAATTTTCATGACGTGGTCCGCGAGCTCTATGTGACATTTGATGTAGGTGACCGCACACATTTTAAGCTGGGTAAGCAGCAGATCGTTTGGGGTGAAACCGATTTTTTCCGGGCCATGGACGTGATTCACGGTTACGACCTTACCTGGCGTAGTTTCCTGGAGCTGGAAAATGAAGAGCTGCGTAAGCCCTTGATCATGGCCAATGTCGAGATTGATATTCCTGAACTCGATGGTACGCTGCAGCTGGTCTATCGGCCCGGTTGGGATGAAGGAGCCGATGTCGGCACCACGGCGGCAATCTTTGGCGGACGCTGGTCACCCCAGCCCTGGTCGGGCAACAACGTGCCGGCCTCGATTATTGGTCCCAATAACTACCACCATAGCAAGGGCGACGAGGACGACGCCAACTACGGCTTGCGTTGGTCCGGGGTCTGGAATCAGATTGGCTACTCGTTGGCATACTGGCATGGCCTTGATAACGACGGTATCACCGTGCGTAACCCGATCGCCGGGGGGTCTACTAATTACGGTAAGTGGGAGCAAAACAGCGCAGCGTTTGCTGGGTATGTGCCGGGTTCTAGCCAGAACCTGACCAACCTGATCTCTCCTGAAGTCGATATTTTCGGCGCGTCGATGAATGCTTACATTGAGACGATGGATTTGGTGGGTCGTGCAGAGGTGGCGTTTACGCCGGACAAGCCCTACAACACGGGAACTGATACTTATGTCGATTTGCTCGGTTTTGGCGTAGGGTGTGCAGATGGGGCAGCGGGAAGCTGCGGTGGCGGATTGTTGCCACCTTTCATGGTGTTGCGCAACGATCCGCAGAATATGGCAGCGACTGCTTACGATCCCTATACGTCCACCAACGCGGGTATTACCATGGCGGTGCCGGGCTTGGGTAAGGTGGTTGAAAAAGATACCCTGCGGATCATGCTTGGGTTTGATAAAAATCTAAACACCATGGGCTTGCTTGGTACTCAGCGGCCATCATTTTGGACCATGCAGGTGTTCGATACCTGGATTACTAATTACGATGAAGATGACGATATCCTGGAGCTATTCGGTTACGGTGCAAAAAAACGTGAGCACACAGCTATTCTCACTAATGCGATCACGTTGAATTATGATTACGACACTATTAACCCGGGGTTGGCTTTCGGGGTGGATCTCGGTAGCGCCGATGTGTTTATCATTCCTTCGGTTGATCTGGTGTTTGGTGATCACTGGCGGGTGCGGCTTGAGGCAGATATCTTCCTGCCCAAGAAGTCGAAACACGAAAACCTTGGTTTTCAGGAAGGCAGCACTCGATTGCTAGGTACCTTTGATGACAATGACCAGCTGGTCGCGCGTATAACCTATCAATTTTGATGATTAGGTTAGGTTAAAACTCAATGACCTCCAACCAGTAGGTTGGGGGTCATTTTTTTTAATCAGTTAAATTAGCTTTAACCTATGTAAGGCCAGTACGGGTTGATTGTTAATTACCTGCCAATTTTGATTAATTAGTCTTTGGTTGTTCTGTGAGCGAATGAAGAATTTTCTGGCGGGGTGCTCGGGGGAGTCGGGTCACTCAGCCGGTGACTGGTAAGGTTTAAACTGGGAATGATAAAATCTGCGACGTTTGTAGCGCTGGTTTTCCCCAGATTGACCGGAGTCAGCTTAAAAAAATAAGTTCGGCTACATAGTACTAACGGTTGGCTATGCTGATCTGTTTCTTCGGGGTTCCACTGGGGGGATCGTGGTGCTCCGAATTATTTTGCCGTGGAGTTATTAAATAGTTATGGCCGCCAAAAAAGGCTTTCGTATCAAATCTCTTCTGCCGCCGTTGATAGTGATCGGCGCGCTAGGCTGGTTATCCACTTTGGAAGTGGAACTGCCCGATGTTTTTGTTCAAGAACAGATCATTGAATTGCGTGATCGGTTCTACGACGTTGTTGTTCCAAACGAGCAGGTCGTTTGGGCAGTAGGTAAGAGCGGAAAGATAGTTCGCAGTGATGATCGCGGTGAGACCTTTTACGTTCAATCCACACCAACTGAGGCGCATCTGCAGTCAATAGCTGCGTGGGACGATCAACACGCCGTGGTCATTGGTAACGATGGGCTTACTCTTAATACAGTCGATGGCGGCGTTACTTGGGAGCCAGTAGATGCGCCTCTGGGCGAGGTCGCTAAAAAAATGTTTCGCACGGAAATAGGGCCGAACGGCCGGGTTTGGGCGACGGCTGAATTTGGTTCCATCTTGTATAGCGATGATCGAGGGCTGAGCTGGACGCGCGTTGGCGGCGATCAGGATGTTGCATGGAATGACGTCGGTTTTGCAAAGCCTGACCAGGTTTGTGTCGACGAGAAAATTGAGCAGCCGAGTTGCAGTGATGATGAGAATAGAGCAGGTTGTGCCGGCGATGAAGTAGAACAGCGTAGTTGCAGTGATGGTCCGGTCGACCGCGTCTGTGTAGTCGGTGAGTTTGGGCAGTTGGGTTGCAGTGATGACCAGGGTGAAACCTGGCTGGCGAAAGAAACGCCGCTGGATAGCAGCTTGATGGGTATCGCCTTTAGCGATGACCTCAACGGCTTAGCAGTTGGTCTGGACGGCCATGTACTTCAAACTGCAGACGCAGGTGAGACCTGGGCTGCTGTTAACTCGCCCACTGGCAAACATCTGTTTGGCCTGGATTGGGTCGATGGCGTGTGGGTAATCGTCGGTGAAAAGGGTACTTTTTTACAGTTTGATCCGATAAAGAGCACCTGGATCGAGGAAAACCTCGGGTCTAAAGGTAACGTCTGGTACACCGGCGTGCAATCGGGTCATGGCGGTATCTATATCTCCGGTCAAGCTCTGGGGATATGGAAAGATGGTGAGTTGCATCAGTTTGGAAGATGAGCTTTAACTGATTCTACTTTGCTTGCCTGGGTTACCGAGCAGGCGACTTTGAAATTTATAACAAACGAATTCATGGATTCCTAATGTTAGAGAAATTTGCTGATTTCTGTGTAACGCGCCGCTGGTTGGTTGTCGGTGTTCTTTTTTCCCTTTCTGCGGTGATGGCGGGGTTCTCAACCCAGGTTGAATTTAGGACAGAGTTTCAGGACCTGTTACCAGTTGATCACCCCTATATAGCAACTAATGACGAATATAAGGAAACCTTCGGCGGCTCCAATATTGTCAGCATAATGGTTGAGGTCGAAGAGGGTGATATTTTTCGTCGGGATGTTCTGGAAAAAATACAGAGCATTACCGAGCAGATGAATTTTGTCACTGCAGTCAATCAGTATCAAATTATTTCGTTGGCGTCCCGCAAATTAAAGGACATCAAGGCTTCGACCTACGGTATCGAGACCGAACCAATGATGTTTCCCGAATTGCCAGCAAATGAACGGGAAATTGAGGAGCTGCGTGAGGCGGTGCTTTCCAATCCGCTTGTGTATGGCCGCTATGTTTCGCTCGACCAGAAGTCCGCGTTGATAACCGTTGATTTCATCGACAGGCTGATCGACTACGAAAAAATCTATACCAAAATTATGCAGGTCGCTGCTGATCATGAGTCCGACGGTGTTTCGGTCAAGGTTGTCGGCGAACCAATTTTAACGGGCTGGGTAATTCACTTCCTTCCTGAGACCCTGAAAATATTCGGGATGACTGTGCTGGCAATGGCTCTGGTGCTGTTTGTCACTGTGCGGACTTTTCGAGGCGTGTTATTGCCCTTGTTGTCTGGCGCAATTAGTGGTGCCTGGGCACTGGGTATGGCAGCGATTCTCGGCATCAATTTTGATCCGCTTATTATTGTTATAGCTTTCCTGGTATCTGCACGAGTTATCTCCCACGCGGTTCAGTTGTCAACGGCATTTGATGATGAAATAGCTCGAGGTTTAAATACTATTGAGGCCTCGAAGCAAAGTATGATTGCGTTGTTTCGTCCCGGCATGCTTGGTGTTGCAACCGACACTGCTGCGGTGATGGTGGTCTTCGCAATGCCAATGCCATTGCTGCAAAAGACTGCGGTGATCGGTAGCATCTGGGTCTCTACAATCGCGTTCAGTGCGATAGTGCTGACGCCAGTTCTTTTGTCGTGGACAAGACGGCCAGAAAAGGTCGATTTTCCAATCAATACTGGCGTGGTTATCGAAAAAATATTAAATCGTTGCGCCGATATGGTCATCGGTAGGGGGTCCTTCGTGATTCTAGGGCTGGCGCTGGTGGCGTTTGTGGGGTCAACCTATTTCGCACTCAACGTAACTGTTGGTGACGCCAACCCGGGTTCGCCGCTGCTCTGGCCTGACTCGCGTTATAACGAAGATGCTGCGGCTATAAACACAGCGTTTCAGGGTAGTGACCGCATGTTTCTCGTTGTTGAGGGCACAAAAGGGGATGTCCTGAAGCAACCGGATATCCTCAGGAATATGGAGAACTTCCAGCGCTATCTGGAAAACCAGCCGGAGATTGGCGGTACTGTCTCTCTGGTGGATTTAATTGGCCCGGTTAATGTAAGTCTTCACGAGGGTAACAAGCGCTTTGATGAATTCGGTACTGCAGCCAACATCAACGGTGAGTTGGTTTATATGTATCTGCAAGGTTCGGATCCTGGTGATATTGACCGCTTTTCCGACGTGAACTATCAGATTGGCGCCATTACCTCTTATTTCCGTGACCACAAAGGCGAAACTATTCGCACCTCCATATCTAGAATTAAGGAGTACATCTCCAACAATCCTCTAGAAAACGCTGAATACAAACTCGCTGGTGGGTTGATTGGTGTGCTCGCAGCAGTGAATGAGGAGATTTTTCGTGGCCAGATAGAAAGTATTTCTCTGGCGCTGTTGGTGCTGTTTGCGCTGTCTGCTTTGGCTTATCGGTCAACGGTTGCTGGCCTGTTTTTTATCCCGCTGGTGCTGATGTCTAACGCCGTTACTTTCGCCTTCATGTATTGGCAGGACATCGGTATGAATATTAATACGTTGCCGGTCGCCGCATTGGGCATAGGGCTGGGCGTGGACTACGCGTTCTATATTGTTGACGGGGTGCGCGAGCGCTTCCTTGAAAACCGTGACATTGATGCGGCGCTGCGTGGATCTCTGCTGACTGCCGGCAGGGGTGTGCTGGTGACCGGTGCGACGATGATTTTGAGCGTGTTGTTGTGGTACAGTTCCTCTCTTCGTTTTCAGGCGGAAATGGGAATATTGATAGCGCTGTGGTTGTCAGTATCCGCCGTTAGCTCTCTGCTGCTAATACCCTCAATGGTGTATATGTTTAAGCCGGGTTTCGTCTTCGATGTTGACGACGACGAGGTTGCAGAAGGTGGTAAACCAGTTGCGGCTGTGTAGGTATAATTTAGAATTCTCGTGCCGGTTTGGACCGGAGGAATAATCGCAAACTTAAGGCAATAGCAATGGCCGAATTAATAAAATTATGTAAAACCGAAGATGTAAAAGAAGAAGCTCCGCTGCAAGTTAATCCTGAGGGATTTCCGGCGCTTTCAGTTTGGGAGTTTGAGGGTGAATACTATGTCGTTGATGATATGTGCACCCATGGCATGGCCTGGATGACCGACGGCTATCAGGAAGGGATAGAGATTGAATGTCCGTTCCATGGTGGGCGGTTTGATCTGAAATCTGGCGAGCCGACTGCTTTTCCGTGCGTAGTTCCGATAAAAGCATATTCGGTGACGATTGATGACGGGCATGTTTGTATAGACGCTGTCTGATGGTCGGTTGTCATCCTATCAGTGAGTAGGCGCTGATAGCTTCGATTCAAGCCGGGCTGGCTAGCCCGGCTTTTTCGTTTCAATAATACGTTGAAAATCTCGTTGCCGGTTGTGGTGTCTTTGCTTATATCGGAGCGGATAAATTATTCGGATTTAGGAGATTCCCATTATGAGCCGTGAAATCGAATTCTATTTCGACTTCATCAGTCCCTTTAGTTATCTGGCAATTACTCAGTTGCCACAGCTGGCTAAAAAATATGGCTATTCGTTGAATTACAATATAATGGATATCCCTACGGCCAAGTTAGCGGCGGGCAACTATGGGCCATCCAATCAGAAGGTTAAGCCTAAGATTCGCGCGCTAATGCAGGATTTAAACCGCTGGGCGGAGCATTACGGCGTGCCTTTTGCGTTTCCCAGCGGCATGGTCGGTAAGCGGATTAATGCCGGAACCTTTTTCGCCATCGACCAGGGTGACGTCGAGGAATATGTCGTGAAGGTCTTCCACGAGTTGTGGGGTGTTGGTGGTCAGGACGCTAATGATGATTCCTTTTTGACTAAAATTGCCAATGATATCGGCTGGGACTCAGGGGAGTTCCTTGATTTTGTCAATTCCGATGTCGCTGCTAATCGGTTCGAACAATCCCGGATAAAAGCGCATTCCGCCGGCGTTTATGGGGCGCCGATGATGATGCTGGATGATCAGATTTGGTGGGGAAATGATCGATTGATGTTCATTGAGGAGTATTTGCAGTCTCATCCGGCTAGTTGAATCGGGTTTCTTTGATTAGACCCGGCATTATTTAGGAGTTGAGTGTGTATGCCTATTTATGAGTATCACTGCCTGGAGTGCGGGCATAACAAGGATGTGCTGCAGAAGGTTACTGATGAGCCCCTGGTGGATTGCCCGGCCTGCGGTAAAGCCCGGTTCGCTAAAAAAATTTCGGCGCCTGGATTTCAGTTGAAGGGCACAGGCTGGTACGAAACGGATTTTAAGGACAAGTCAGCGGGCAGCCAATCGGCCGATAAGCCGGCTAACGGTAAAGGAACTGAGAACGGCGCCGGAGTTAAAAAGGACTCCACCGCGACCGGCGGCAAGTCAGACTCGTCTGGTAGTTCAGCAGCATCGGCTGCCTAAATTCGGCTTTACCTTCTTTCCACGTTTTCGCAACTGGCCCACCTTGCCGTGGGCTTTTCTGATTTATCATCGTTAGTTTTCGCGGTGTGCTGATAAAGGCACTGCAAACATAATTTATCAATCGAGGAATTTCGTCTGTGCGCAGCCATTACTGCGGCGATATCAACGCCAATATGACCGGTCAGACCGTCACTCTATGTGGTTGGGTCCATCGGCGCCGCGACCACGGCGGTGTGATTTTTATCGATCTGCGTGATCGTACCGGGCTTGCCCAGGTGGTCATTGACCCGGATACTGCAGAGGCGTTTGGCCTGGCCGAGCGTGTGCGTAACGAATTTGTGCTCAAGGTTACCGGTAGGATTCGGATGCGGCCAGAGGGCACCGTAAACACAGATTTAGCCAGTGGTGAAGTAGAGCTGCTGGGCAAAGAACTTGAACTATTAAATAGCGCGAAAACTCCGCCGTTCCAGCTTGACGACGACGATGTGCATGACGATATCCGCCTGCGTTATCGGTATGTGGATTTGCGTCGACCAGAAATGTTAGAGCGGCTAATGCTACGATCGCGGGCGACAGCATTTGTGCGTAATTTTCTTGATGGGCACGGTTTTGTTGACGTCGAAACCCCCATTTTGACGAAAGCTACGCCTGAGGGTGCTCGTGACTACCTGGTGCCCAGCCGCGTTCATGCCAATAATTTCTTTGCGCTGCCGCAATCGCCCCAGTTATTTAAGCAGCTACTGATGATGTCCGGTGTTGATCGTTATTATCAGGTTGCCCGTTGTTTTCGAGATGAAGACCTGCGAGCCGATCGGCAGCCGGAATTTACACAAATTGATATAGAAGCCTCCTTCGTAAGTCAGCAGGAGATTATGTCGATTACCGAATCGATGATCCGTGATTTATTTAACGAGACCCTCGGTATTAACCTGGGGGGGGCTTTCCCAACCATGAGTTATGCTGAAGCGGTGGAGCGTTTTGGCACAGACCGGCCGGATATGCGCATTCCACTGGAATTGGTTGAAGTTAGTGACTTGCTGGCCAATGTTGATTTCAAGGTTTTCTCTGGTCCGGCGAATGACGCCAGTTCCCGCGTTGCTGCGATGCGGTTGCCCAGTGGCGGGGAACGCCTCACCCGCCGTCAAATAGATGGCTACACCGAATTTGTTAAGCGCTTTGGCGCTAAAGGGCTTGCTTATATCAAGCTCAATAAAGGTAGTGACGGGGGTGTGGAATTACAGTCGCCAATACTCAAATTTTTGCCCGATGATGTTGTCGCTGCTGTGCTAGAACGTACAGGCGCAGAGGTCGGTGATTTGGTGTTCTTTGGTGCCGACGTTAAAAAGGTAGTGAACGACTCATTCAGTCATTTGCGTGACAAGTTGGCCGCCGACCTCGATCTGTATGAGAGCGAGTGGGCACCGTTATGGATTGTTGATTTCCCGATGTTTGAGTGGAACCCGGGCGAATCCCGCTGGGATCCGCTGCACCATCCTTTTACAGCACCGGTAGGTGATCTGTCTGCCCTTGAAAGCCCAGGGGAATGTCTGTCTCAAGCCTATGACATGGTTATTAATGGCCACGAAGTTGGTGGTGGCTCAATTCGGATTCACCAATCTGACATGCAGTCCGCTGTGTTCGACTTATTGGGCATTGACGAGGAAGAGGCGCGACAGAAATTCGGGTTTTTGCTTGATGCGTTGGAGTACGGCTGTCCGCCCCACGGTGGTCTCGCGTTCGGCCTGGATCGATTGATGATGTTGATGAGTGGCACCCACTCTATTCGCGATGTGATTGCCTTTCCCAAGACCCAGAGTGCAAGTTGTCTATTGACTTCAGCGCCGTCTGCGGTGGACGAGCGTCAGTTGAATGAGTTGTCGATCAGGTTGCGCAAGAAAGTAAAGGTAGTGGAGGGCTGAAATATGGCCGGTCATAGCAAATGGGCAAACATTCAGCATCGGAAAAAAGCCCAGGATAACAAGCGCGGTAAGCTCTTTACGAAATTGATTCGTGAAATTACCAGCGCCGCTCGACTGGCCGGTAGTGATCCAGACTCCAATCCTAGGCTACGCCTTGCCATCGATAAAGCGCTCTCCGCTAATATGGGGCGCGATACCGTCGAGCGTGCTGCAAAAAGAGGGGCCGGCGAGCTTGACGGTGATAATTACGAAGAGATTCGCTACGAGGGCTATGGCCCCAGCGGTGTAGCAATAATGGTTGATACCTTGACCGACAACCGTAATCGCACGGTTGCTGAGATCAGGCATCTGTTTTCCAAACATGGTGGCAGCCTGGGCACCGATGGCTCCGTTGCATATCTGTTCACTGAAACCGGTGAAATATCGTTGGCTCCGGGAGCCGATGAGGAACAGGTGCTGGAAGTGGCGTTGGAGGCGGGTGCGGATGACGTGATCAGCGATGATGAAGGTGGTGTTGAGATTCTAGTCTCGCCGGCTGGGTTTGCTGACCTGCTTCAAGCGCTTACGGATGCCGGGATAGAGCCCGATCTCGCCGAGGTTGTTCAGCGACCCTCTAACAAAATTGAGCTGGATGGCGAGGCAACAGTATCGGTGAGCAAACTCATCGATGCGATGGAAGAGCTGGACGATGTGCAGGAAGTCTCCTCAAATGTGATATTTGATTCGGATGCACTCGAACAAATATGATTGATTGCGGTGAGTGGCAGACAATCAAGTCAATGAAGTTAGTTTGTAACGCCTCTCTAACTTGCAGAAGGTGGTCATAGCGTGATCCGTATTATCGGCATTGACCCTGGTTCCCGCGTGACCGGTTTCGGGGTGATCGATTTCAACGGTAGTCAGGAGATTTATGTTGATAGCGGTTGTATCCGCGTAACCGGAGACTCCCTTGCCGAACGGCTGAAGGTGATTTTTGCGGGAGTCGATGAGCTACTCACGTTGCACAAGCCCGACCTGGCCTGTGCCGAAAGTGTGTTTATGCATCGTAACCCCGGGACTGCGATTAAACTAGGCCAGGCGCGGGGAGCGGCTATCAGTGCCATTGGGCTGCGCGATATTCCACTGGCCGAGTACACCCCGGCAGAAATTAAAAAAGCCATTGTTGGTCGCGGTAATGCAGATAAAGAGCAGGTTCAATACATGGTGACAATGTTGCTTAAATTAACCCGTCCGCCTTCCAACGATGCTGCTGACGCACTGGCCTGTGCTCTGTTTCATTATCGGATTCATCGGCACAAGGTCCAGGCGGAGTTAAAATGATTGGCAGAATTAGTGGCATTTTGATTGAGAAAGAACCGCCGACTTTATTGGTCGATGTGGCCGGTGTTGGTTATCAGATCGATGCGCCGATGAGTACGTTCTATCAACTGCCAGCGCTTTCTGAGGCGGTGGTGCTGCACATCCAGACAGTAGTTCGCGAAGACGCGCTGCTGCTCTATGGATTTGCCAGCAAAGCGGAACGCAGTATGTTTTGCAAACTGGTCAGTGTCAGTGGCATTGGTCCCCGGTTGGGGCTGACGGTGCTTTCCGGCATGAGTGTAAACGAGCTGGCTGAGGCAATTGGTAATCAGGACGTTGACCTGCTGATCCGGGTGCCGGGTATTGGCCGTAAAACGGCCGAGCGTCTGTTGCTAGACTTGAAAGACAAAATGGAAGAGTTTCGCGGAATAGAAACTCAGGTGACCGGTTCGCTGGTACTGGCCTCTTCGATCGTCGATGAAGCGGTCAGCGCGCTCGAAGCGCTCGGGTACAAGCGGGCGGAGGCGACGAAAGTGGTTCGTAAGATTGAGAATGAAGCCCATACGGATAGTGAAAGTTTGATTAAGGCTGCACTAAAAGGATTAATGCGTTAACGATGGCCATTGAACGTGACAGCATGGTCGAGCCGGAAATCGAAGCGGGTACTGAAGAGGTCCGTTTTGAGCGTAGTATTCGACCGCTCGAGCTTGCTGATTACGTGGGCCAGCCAGCGGTAAAGCAGCAATTGGGGCTGTTCATTGAAGCGGCTCGTAGGCGCGATGAATCGATAGACCATATTCTCGTTTATGGTCCGCCCGGCCTGGGTAAAACCACGCTCTCTCACATTGTTGCCCATGAAATGGGGGTGAACTTGCGTAGCACCTCCGGTCCAGTGCTTGAAAAAGCCGGTGACCTAGCGGCGATGTTGACTAACCTGGAGGCTAACGACGTTCTGTTTATTGATGAAATTCATCGCCTCAGCCCGCAAGTTGAAGAAATTCTCTATCCGGCGATGGAAGATTTTCAGATTGATATTTTGATTGGTGACGGTCCCGCCGCCCGGTCGGTAAAGCTTGAATTGCCTCCCTTTACCTTAATCGGGGCCACGACCCGTGCCGGAATGCTCACTTCTCCGTTGCGAGACCGCTTTGGTATTGTTCAGCGGCTGGAGTATTACTGTATTGAGGACCTGGTAAAAATCACCAAACGTTCGGCGGCCATCATGGGGCTAGACATTGATGCCGCAGGTGCGCTGGAGATGGCGCGTCGATCTCGTGGTACGCCACGAATCGCCAATCGGTTTTTGCGGCGGGTACGCGATTACGCTCAGGTAAAGGGTGATGGGACGATAAACGGTGCTATCGCCCGCGCAGCGCTGGATATGTTCGAAATTGACGCTAACGGTTTCGATCATATGGACCGGCGGCTACTGCTAGCAATCATCGAGAAATTCGATGGCGGCCCGGTGGGAGCGGAAAGCCTCGCTGCAGCGATTGGCGAAGATCGCGATACAATTGAGGATGTAATTGAGCCGTATCTGATTCAGCAGGGATTTCTGATGCGTACCCCGCGAGGTCGGGTAGCGACGTCGACGACTTACACCTATTTTGGTTTGAAACCCGTGGCCGATGAGCCAGCTTAGGACAATCTATTTAACGACTGAAGAAGGCGTTCCTCAACAAACTGGATGTTCGTCTGGGGGATTTAAATATTTTTTACGGTTACTGAAATTATTTTTTGGAATGATGGTCTCTATAGGCTGTTAACTCGACCGATCAATTCGACAGTCGACCGCTGAGGTCGGTAATCCATTCAAGGAGTTTACGTGCACACCGACCTTTCCATCGGGGCGATGATCCTCGGTGCCAGTGGCTTCGTCCAGGCGATCATGCTGGTTTTAGTGCTAGCGTCAGTTTTTTCCTGGGCGGTGATAGTAAAGCGTTACCGCGACTACCAGTCACTCGAAACGGATAACCAGTTTTTTGAAAAGCGCTTCTGGTCCGGGGTGGAGCTGGAGCAGCTATTCCGGACGCTGGAAAAAGACCTGCCGATTCCCGGTAGCATAGAGGGTGTTTTCCAGAACGGTTATCGGCAATTTCGCCATCTGTATGACCAACCTGAACTCACAGTCGAAGCCGCACTCGAGTCGGCCGAGCGCGGCATGCGCGCAGCCTACAATCGTCAGCTTGATGTGATTGGGTCAAACCTGACGGTTCTAGCCACTATCGGTTCGACCAGTCCTTACGTGGGTCTGTTAGGCACGGTTTGGGGAATCATGTCTGCCTTTCAGGGGTTGGCGGGCGCTCAGCAGGCAACGTTGGCGATGGTCGCCCCCGGCATTGCCGAAGCGCTGGTGGCCACGGCGATGGGATTGCTGGCGGCTATCCCTGCAGTGGTTGCCTACAATCGATTTAGTCAATGGGTCGAGCAATTCGCGAGTAGTTACGATGCCTTTATAGATGATTTTATGGCGCTTCTGCTACGTCAGGGCTCCTCTCTGCGGGCAGACATGGCAGCGGCTGCCGATTCAGCTGTCGAATGAGCCGACTTTCTAGAAACCGCCGTGCTGGCAACCAGGTGATGGCGCAAATTAACGTTGTGCCATATATCGATGTGATGCTGGTACTGTTGATTATTTTCATGATTACCACTCCGTTGCTAGAAACCGGGGTCGAGGTAGACTTGCCGCAAACCGTTGCGGAACCGGTTGAATATAAGGGTGGTGCACCGCTAGTAGTGACGGTTGCCCGTGATGGCGGGTATTTTATCGACTACGATGAGTACAGTCGGGAGTCGGTCGATGGCCAGCGGCTATTGGCGTTGGTAGCAGCGATTTATAAGCGGAATGCCAAACTGCAGGTGTTGGTCCGAGGAGACCGGGCCACGGAGTATGGACGAGTAGTTGAAGTGATGGTCATGCTGCAGTCGGTGGGGATAGCTAAAGTCGGTCTGCTCACTGAAAGCCCCGAAGAATCCTGATCAAGGCGGCCTGAGTGACCGGTATTTTTGGCAGATTTTCTAGTAGCCTGGCGGATGGTTGGCAGCTCCCTCTTATCTCGTCAACAGCAGTGCATCTACTGCTGCTTACGTGGTTGCTGTTCGGTATTCAGGTGAAAGCGCCCGAGGTGGTTAGAAAGCCGGCTCAGGGTAAGCCGGTTATTGCCGAGGCAATTGACCCGCAGTGGGCAGAGCAGGAGTTGGCCCGCCTGGATCAGATTAAGATAGATAAGACGGAGAAGCTAAAAGCGGAGCAGCAGAAAGTTAAGCAACTTCAGCGGGAAAAAGAGAAGGAGCAGGCCGCAAGAAAGACGGCAGAGCGTAAAAAAGCCGAGTCAGAAAGGTTGCTGGTGGAGGAGCGCAAGAAGCAGGCGGCGCTATTAGCAAAGCAGGAAAAAGAGCGTGAAGAACGGGCGCGCCAGGCTAAATTAGCGGAAAAAAAGCGGCTTCAGGCAGAGCAAGCCAGAAAGCAGGCGGAGAAAGAAGAGAAAGAGCGGCAGGAGAAGCTAGCCAAAGAAGAGAAAGAACGGCAGGAGAAGTTGGCTAAAGAGGAAGCTAAACGCAAAGAGGAAATCGAGCGCCAGCGGGTGGCTCGTGAGCGAGCACAAAAAGAACTGCAGGCTCAGTTTGCCGGTGAGCAGGCAGCGCTGGACAAGGGGCTGGTAGCGAAGCACATTGTAGCTATTCAGTCCCGGGTGGCCAACAGCTGGCTGCGACCGTTGAACTGGTCCACTGAGGTCAGTTGTGATGTCGCGGTAAAATTGATTCCGGGTGGTGAGGTGATTACTGCCCAGGTGGTTGGCAGTTGTGGTTCTGCAGCATTTGATCGTTCTGTTGAAGCGGCCGTGGTGAAAGCTTCGCCATTACCTGTGCCGGAAGATCCGCGGCTGTTTAATGATAATTTCCGTAGTTTTACCTTTGTTTTTCGAAATGGTGGATAGACGATTGGGTGTGACGAAAAAGCTGGTTTTTCTGGTCGCAATGCTCTGGCAGGTGGGTGTACTGGCCGAATTGCGTATAGATATTACTCAGGGGGTTGAGTCGGCGATTCCGATCGCGGTGGTGCCGTTTGCGCAATCGGCGCAGGGTACTTCGGCGGAACCTGGCATCGACCAACTGGTGACCGCCGATCTGCAACGCTCTGGTTGGTTTGCATTAACCCCCGTCGAGTCGATGCTTAACCGTCCCTATAAATCGGAAGACGTGGATTACCGTGACTGGCGTTTATTGGGGGCCGAGGCAGTACTGATTGGCCAGGTTGAGATGGTTGCGCCCGATCGGTTTGATGTGCGTTTTGAGTTACTTGATGCGGTCAAGCAGCAGCGACTTGCCGGCGCCCGTTACAGCTCAGTCGCGAAAAGTGAAATGCGACGACTGGCACATGTTATCGCCGATCAGGTTTTTCGTCAGTTGACCGGGATCGACGGAATATTCAGCACTCGCATTGCTTATGTGACAACAACCAATGGTCGTCATGAGCTACAAGTGGCCGATATCGACGGCTATAATCCTGTTGGCGTACTGACTTCCCCTGAACCAATTATGTCACCCAGCTGGTCTGCGAATGGGCGGGAGCTAGCCTACGTTGCATTTGACCAGGGCCGGCCGGCGGTGTTTGTACAGGAATTATCAACCGGAAAACGCCGGAAAGTGGCGCAATTCAGAGGGATAAACGGCGCCCCGAGCTGGTCGCCGAATGGGCAGGAGCTCGCCCTGACCCTGTCTAAAGATGGTAGTCCAGATATCTACATTATGCAGTTGGCAACCGGCAAACTAACTCGCCTGACTGATCACTATGCAATTGATACCGAGCCGGCGTGGAGTCCCGATGGGCAGCAGCTCTATTTCACCTCTGACCGGGGTGGAAAACCGCAGATTTATCGAATTTCTCGTCATGGCGGTGCCACAACCCGGGTAACCATCAACATGGGCAAATACAACGCCGATGCCTCGGTGTCACCCGATGGAAAATACCTGGCCGTTGTTAATAACAGCGGGCAGAATGGTTATCAGATCGGCCTGGTCGATTTGCAGGCTTCCCAGCTGACCCCGCTCAGTAGTGGAAGACTCGATGAGTCACCGAGCTTCTCTCCGAACGGTCGGCTGATCATTTATACTAGAACCCAAGCCAATAGTGAGTCATTAGCGGTTGTATCTATCGACGCGAAGGTGCGTCAACAGCTTGCTTTGCAGCAAGCCAAGGTACGCGAGCCGGCCTGGTCACCGTTCAGTCAATAAACTTAAGTTTTTGGAGAAGTCTACGATGATTAAAAATTTAACCTTGATCTCTGCACTTTTTGCAGGCGTGTTATTAGCAGGTTGTAGCACCACTACTGGTCCGGGAGTGGATAGCGATGCGGGCAGCACAGCAACCGGGTCCGATGTGTACGGATCTAGTTCCGCCGCTACTTCCGGTACTGGAATGGATACCGGTTTTTCCAGTTTGCCACTGGATTCAATAGGTGGTGGGGCCGGCGGTGAGATCGGTAGCAAAACGATTTATTTCGATTTTGACAGTTACCATATCCAGGCAGAGTATCAGCCCGTAGTGGCCGTTCATGCTGCCTACCTTGCGAGCAATCCGACGGCGCGTGTGAATCTGCAAGGCCATACCGACGAAAGAGGTTCTCGCGAGTACAACATGGCATTGGGCGAGCGTCGTGGTGATAGCGTGGCGAACCTGTTCCTGGCTGCGGGCGCAGCCGATAATCAGCTTTACACAGTTGCTTACGGCGAAGAGAGTCCTGTCGCAGATTGTCATGACGAGACCTGCTGGTCGCAGAACCGCCGTGTAGTCATTGAATACACCGCGCAGTGAGCCACAAATTTTTAACCATTAGAAAAGTCGTGTTAACTAGAAGTGTCGCCACAGTTGTGGCGACATGTCTGCTCTCAGCTGTTGCGATGGCCGAGCCGCCAACCGGCCAGTCGAGCGATTTGCAGCGCCGTCTGAAAATCGTTACCCAGATACAGCAGCTCCAGACCGAGTTGAGAGAACTGCGGGGGGCTCTGGAAGAGAATAGCCACGGCATAGATGAATTAAAACGCCGCCAGAAGGATTTCTATCTCGATCTTGATCGTCGTTTAATTGATCTGGAGGGCGGGTCGGTGATAAGAACCCCCGCCGACGCGGCCGAGGTCAAAGTGCCTGCTGGGGAAGTGGCCGGAGACGAGTCTCCGGTGGCGTCTCCAGGACAGGAGCAGCTGCTTTATCAGCAGTCGTTTGACCTGTTGAAGGCAGCAAAATACGATCAGGCGATAGCCGCATTCCAGAAATTTCTGCAGGCTTATCCTGACGGAGAGTATGCGGATAACGCCCGTTATTGGGTTGGCGAGGCCTATTACGTTACCCGTGATTTTGATAAATCGCTGGCTGAATTCAACCAGCTGCTTAAATTGCACCCGACCAGTGCCAAGCTAGCGGATGCCCAATTAAAAGTTGGCTACATCTATTACGAACAGAAAAAATGGGACCAGGCACGGGAAATACTGACCAAGGTCGCGACCGACCCCGCCTCGGGTGCCGCTGGGCGTCTGGCGATCACTCGCCTCGACAGAATGACCCAGGAGGGCCATTAAAGGCTCTCCGCACGAATGGATAATCCGATTGCACCGTTAATACCAGAGCAAGAGTCCTCGCAACAATCTCCAGACACAGCTTCCCCCGAAGCAGTTCTGAAAATTACAGAAGTCTTCTATTCGCTTCAAGGCGAAGGGCTCACCGCTGGTTTGCCCACTGCTTTTGTTCGGCTTACGGGTTGCCCGTTGCGCTGCAGCTACTGCGATACCGCTTACGCTTTTAGCGGTGGTAAACCGCTTACGGTGGCGCAAATCATTGCCCAGGTAAGCGATTTTAAGACTCCGCATGTCACCGTTACCGGCGGTGAACCGCTTGCGCAACCGGATTGTCTGCAATTGCTAAAGGTGCTGTGTGATCAAGGTTTCCAGGTTTCTCTGGAGACTAGCGGTGAACGTGACATCGCCCCGGTGGATCCACGGGTGATTAGGGTGATGGACCTGAAAACCCCAAGTTCCGGTGAGTCTCAGCGTAATCGCCTAGAAAATATCATGCATTTGTCGTCGGCTGATCAGGTGAAATTTGTGATTGGAGCTCGCGAGGATTATTTATGGGCACTAAAAATGATTGATGAACATAGCCTGGATCAGCGCTGCCATCTGCTGTTTTCACCAGTATTCGGGCAGATTGACCCTGCTGAGATGGCCGCTTGGATGCTCACTGACCATGTAACCGCAAGATTGCAGCTGCAGTTACATAAATCCCTCTGGGGTGATGAGCCTGGGCGATGAGTGAATATCGCGGCAAAGCCGTCATTTTGCTATCCGGTGGGCTCGATTCCGCCACGTTGATGGCGATTGCCCGCGAGGATGGGTACCAGTGTTACGCGATCAGTTTTGATTATGGTCAGCGACACGGGTGTGAGTTAGACGCGGCTGCTATTGTTGCCCAGCGCAATGCGGCAGAAGAGCATAAGGTTATTCACCTTAATCTGGATGACATCGGTGGTTCGGCTTTGACCGACCAAAGTCTCGATGTGCCCACCACCCCAGGGGAGGGGATTCCGATTACCTACGTGCCGGCCCGCAACACGGTGTTCCTGTCTATCGCCCTGGGTTGGGCCGAAGTGGTTGATGCTGACCGTATCTATATTGGTGTGAATGCGGTTGATTACTCCGGGTATCCAGATTGTCGACCAGAATATATCGATGCGTTTCAACAGTTGGCAACCCTGGCGACAAAACGCGGTGTTCAGGGTCAGCCGATTTCGATCGAAGCACCGTTACAGCAGCTGAGTAAAGGCGAAATTGTGACCCTCGGAACTCGTCTAAAAGTAGACTATTCACTGACAATTTCCTGTTATAATCCCGCGCCCGGCGGTGAGGCCTGTCGAGTTTGCGATGCCTGCAGACTCCGCGAACAGGGATTCATCGACGCCGGTATTGACGATCCTACTCGTTATCAACAGAGTGATTGATCGGCAAGTTATCCATTCAGAATATGGGCCGTTAGCTCAGTTGGTAGAGCAGTGGACTTTTAATCCGCGTGTCCTGGGTTCGATTCCCAGACGGCCCACACCCTCCTTTTCTTGTTCTATGCAGTCTCTATCGGGCTGATTCTTGTGGTGTTATCCAGCCGAAAACGCAGCAGCCGTTCGGCACCGGCGAAGCGGCTAATCTCGTTACCAGTCCAGATAATTTCAATCGCGCCTGCCAATTGCAGGTAATCGCCGGTTTCAAAGTTAATAAATAGCAGCCCTGTGCGCGGATTCTCGCGCAGGTTTCCCAAGGTGTTGAAGTGCTGATTGCCGGCGTAGTCTGGAATAAGCAGCGTGGTGTTATTTGTAACCTCCACAAAGCCCGGATCACCACCGCGGTGGGAAACATCCGTCCCGTTGCCCAGCTGGACGGTGTCGCCGGAATAATGGGTGGCGATGAAGAAGGTTTCAGCCGCTTCGATCAGCAGCCGATCAGCGGGGGTGAGTTGTTCTCCTGTTACCGGTTCGCCCCGTTGGGTCGTAGCCAGGTGCTGGCTTAATACTTCCATATCGCGCTTTTTTATATAGGCCGGACAGTTCCCGAACGCCTGGTCTATTTGCAATGAAAACCCGCCATCAGCGCGACCGGTCTCTGTCACTCTGCCATTAGCCCGGTTGCGCCTACGGGTCGAAAAGTCGATGCCAAGTAGCCCAATCGGCGAGCCTGGCCGCAGGTTATCGTCTAGCGCGTCGCCAGCAACCGGCTTCGCGGTGATGGTCATCGACTGTGCAGTGGGCGAGCTGATAAATCCAGGCTCGCCGGTTAAAAGAGAAGCGACCGGCTGGCCGTGTCTATCACTACTACCCATCACTAGATAGGGCAGACTCTGATAAAAATGTCGGTGCTGGTCGGTCAGATGGTCACGAATCATACGCCGGCCAAGTTCCTCAACCTGTGATTCAATGCCCAGGCTAGCGTGAATGGCCCGTTCACCGGCATGGAAAGGGGAGGCGGATGTCTGGTCATTAATTGATGTTGCCATGGGTTTTCTCCTGGGGTTCGGTGTTGGGGAGTTGTTATTAGCGAATCGCTGAGGGTAAATGGCCGACCTTTATGTAGAGCGTGCAGCCAGATTTGCTAAAAGGCGCATGAGCGCTAGCGGCAGGTTGGCGTAGCCAGGTTCCCGCTGGGTAGCGCCCATGTTCATCGGCGAGCTCCCCCTCCAATACATAAATCTCTTCTCCGCGGGGATGATCGTGTAGTTCGATTTGACTACCTGCGGCCCATCGCTGCAAAGCAATCTGCTCGGAGCCTCTAGCAAACAGGGGCAGCAGTTCGATTCCGGTTTGATCGGTGTCTTGCCAGGGGCTGTCGTGACAGTTGATGCGCAGATATTGATCATCGTCTGGGTCGAACTGGCGCAGTTTTACCAGGATGGTGCAGCCTTCATCGCTGTGGGGTTGATGGTGAGAACCGGGTGGGTTGCGGACATACATTCCTGCTGGAAAATCCCCG
>QNFC01000011.1 GCA_003645395.1 Gammaproteobacteria bacterium | reverse complement strand
CTGGGCACTGAAGAGTTCCTGCAGTAGTGCTAGCACTGATGGTTCATCATCCACGAGTAACAGGTGTTGCGCGTCGCCGGGAGTGGTAACCGACAGCTCTTCAGCTTGCTCTTCAACATCTGCCACAGCACCGATGGCAATAGGTATATAAATATCGAAGCGGGTACCCGTTGCTGGTGACGAGTGGACGTGCAGGTGGCCGTTAAGGCTGTGGATAATTCCGTCCGCTACGGCCAGGCCCATGCCGGTGCCCCGACCCACTTCTTTAGTGGTGAAAAACGGGTTGAACATCTCAGCGATGACTTTTTTGGCAATGCCGGTACCGTCATCCTGTATCGAAATTCTTAAAAACTCGCCTTCAAACAGTTGTTCACAAGCGTGGCAGCTGCTTCTGACGACATTGCTGTGGGCCAGTTCTACCTGTAACACCCCGCGGTCATCTGGCATCGCGTCTTTGGCATTTATACAGATATTCATGACCACCTGGTACAGCTGGGTCGGGTCGGCGTCAATGGTTGGCAGGTTGGGTTCGAAACGCCGCTGAACGATAATTGTCGCTGGTAAGGTGGCGCTGAGCATATCCAGCACTTCAGTAACGACCGGTTCGGGGTCAATGGCTCGCAAATTTAGCGGTTGAACACGACTGTAATTCAGAATCTGCCGAATTAGGTCACGACCCCGGCTGCCAGCCCGGTGGATTGAGGCGAGATACTCCGACAGGCGCGTATCAGTTGCTGCAGCCTGGGTCTTAGCCGCCAGTTCGCTGTAGCCGAGGATGCCAGTGAGAATATTATTAAAATCGTGGGCAACCCCGCCGGCAAGTTGCCCAAGCGCCTCTATTTTTTGTGCTTGCCGCACCTGCAGCTCTAATTGACGTCTGTCGGTGATATCGTTTGCCAGGGCGATGATGCTACTGACCTCGCCGTCTTTTGCGGTTATCGGGGTTATGTACCACTCCAGTTCAAGGATTTCTCCGGCACGATTAAGTCCCTGACCGAGGTAGAAAAAGGGTGTCGGGTCTGCCATCACCTTTGACCAGATTCCATCTAAAATATGGTGTCTGGCGGGCGGAGTTATATTTCTCAGCTGACGCTGACAGGCTTCGGCTATCGAGTAGCCAAAGAGTTTTTCAGCGGCAGGATTCCAGCTGACAATATCGCTATCCGTGTCGAGCTCAAACACAGCTAATGGTGTTGCGGCGATCAGCTGATCTAGTTTGTCGCTCAATTGTTGCCGACTCTGGTTGGCGCCGGTGAGTGCGGTCAGGTTTCGGTGAGTGAGGACAACGTCAGGCAGTGCATCGGGGTCGTTGGCCGGAAATAGCGAGCCGTATGCGGTCATCGTGATTATTTGGCCATCATGTTGAACGAGCTGTGTGTGTGCATAGGCTCGCCCATTAGATGCTATAGCCTTATAAAACTGTTTCGGACCTTCCGGGTCGGTGGCTAATATGGAGATATTTTTACCCAGCAACTCTTCCCGGCTGTAACCGGTGAGTTCACTGTAGGCATGGTTAATCTCAAGGAACTCGCCGGCCTGATTGGTAATGGCGATCCCGTCCGGGATGGCGCTGAATATGGTTTTGTAGCGAATTTCGCTGGTGCGCAGCTCGCGCTTTGCGGCTTGCCGCTCGCGTAGATCCCGAAAGGCGGCATAGTATTGGCGGTGATGACCGCTGCCAATACTGGTCTGGTGCACCTCCACATCAATAGTATGGCCATCACGATGGAATATCTTGCGTTGGCCCAAATCGGTTTGATGTTCCAATGTGTCGATCATTTCAGGTTGTCTCTGGGCCCAGTACTCTGCGCCCGTCAGGATGCTTGCGAGATGACCAATCAGCTCCTCATGTGGGTAACCAAGCATGTCAGCCAGCGCCACGTTACAGGCGGTGATCTTAAACTCGTGGTCGAGGACGCAGATCCCGTCAGGCAGAGTGTCAAAAATTGTCTGGTTTTTAGCTGCAGCATCACGTACAGCGGCTTCAGCAAGGCGCCGCGGGGTAATGTTGCGCACGACGCCTACCAAATGCTGGGTGCCGGTGTTGACTACCAGGTGTCCCATTAAGAGCCAGGTAGTTGGAGGATCCTGGCGGTTGTCGACAAATTCAAATTGAGCAACTGATCCCGGTGTCGAGTCGCGGATAAACTGTTTCAGGTTGGCCGGTTGGCAGTTGCCCATCACAGTAGTGATCGGTTGATCGAGAAGAGTATCGAAGTGATCTGAAAAAGTGAGCTGAAAATGTTCGCTGATGTCGCTGATCCGGCCTTGGTCATTCACCGCAACCATGCCGATGCTCGCGCTTTCTGTAATCGCGTAGGCGGTTTCGGGAGTGAGAATAGACGGGGTGGTGCCGTCTGTTTCATGGGGCGATTGCAACAGCAACCGTTGACCATATAGCAGCAGCGCGGTCCAGAAATTACCCGGTGCATCGATCGCCAAATGCAGGGCTGTGGTTAGCAACGGATCGGGTTGAGGGCCAAGAGTAACCAGTCTTTCAGGGTTCAGATTCGTGTAATCGACAGGGGTCAGCGTGATGGTGTTCAGGTCGATGACGACCAGCGTGGCAGGATGTAACTCAGCAGCTTTGACTGCCCTGGCAACCGAAGTAGTGAGGGTGACGCTGACCGTCAGCCCCGCAACGGGCCTACTGGCGATTCTATTCTCAAGGTCTGGGTCACGAGTAACAACAATGAGATCCATCGTTCACTCCGGTTTTATCAACTATTCAAGCGTACAAAAAATGGCACCCAGCTAGCGATCAATAATACGGTAAAAATCAGGTTTAGACGGATCAGGAACCCCCATAGTTTGTTTTGTTGTTCGTCATCACTGCTCGATCGATAGACCGCAAGCATGACGGCATCCAGCAGCAGTAACATGGTCAGAACTGGCATGGTGATGGGTGCCATCAGGTTCAACGATACCTCGTTACTTCTAAAATCATCAGTGCCGGGCAGCCAGGGAAAGACGATAAGCACGGCAGCAAATAGCAGCAATAACAATCGCAAGAAGGGTATTGATGGTTTTGAACTCATTGTTTCAAGGATTCCTGTGAACGGGTGGTATGCATCTCTGCTCAGTGTATCTGATGAGCCGGCGCTGATTGATGAGGTCTTTGTAGCGTCCAGATTTGATTCAGTTGCCGGATTAAAATGGTCCCTGGGGCTGTCCCAAAATAGTGATGGCCGCCACGGCTTCTTCGTAACCATGAAACCCACCGCCATTCTCGGCGATGGCGAAGCGGGCACCTTCAACCTGTCGTTTCCCGGTCTCTCCGCGTAACTGGGTGACCAGTTCGGCAATTTGAGCAAGTCCCGTTGCGCCAATCGGGTGCCCTTTTGATTGCAGACCACCGGAAGGGTTCACTGGAATTTGCCCGCCGAGTGTTGTCGCGCCGGATGCTACTAGCGCCCCGCCGTCACCGAGGCTGCAAAAACCGAGGTTTTCGGTCTGTTGCAGTTCCGCAAAAGCGGTGGCGTCGTGTACCTCTGCCACCGACATATCGGCGGGCCCGAGGCCCGCCTGTTCGTAAGCACGATTAGCGATGAGTCGACATAAGTGTTGATCGAACTGTTCGGGCTGGCGGTCACTACCGATACCGATTTCACAGGCTAGTACCGGTACCGCCCGTTGTTTCTGTTCTTCGGTCAGTACATCGCTGTGGCAAACAATCGCCGCCGCCGCGCCATCACTGACCGGTGCACACATGGGCAGGGTGAGTGGCCAGCTGATGGGTCTGGCGGCCATAACTTCGTCCACCGTCATCGCTTGCCTGTATTGCGATAACGGATTGTGCACTGAATGGGTGTGGTTTTTTGCTGCGATCATGGCTAAATGTTCTTGAGTTGTATCGAAATGCGCCATGTGCAGCCGGGTGAGAAAACCATATATATCCATGAACAGGCTGCGGGTGGCGACGTTGTCAGGATCGGTATCCGCGTCCTCTACCATTGCTTGCAGGCGGCGATAACTTTCATCGGCAACGCTGACATCCCAGGCCGTGTCGAACAGCGAGAACATCCTCTCTCGGTCGTCGATGACCATTTTTTCTGCGCCGACCGCCAGGGCGATGGGCGTCTGCCCTGCGGCGACGGCCTGACAGGCAAGCTGCAACGCACTGCTGCCACTGGCGCAGGCATTTTCGACGTTGATGACGGGGATGCCCTGCACTCCCATGGCGCGCAGCGCTATCTGCCCTCGAACCATCTGTTGGCCTTCCAGGAGGCCCTGACCGGTGTTGGCAAAATAGGCGGCACCGAGGCTGGCCAGTTCAAGGCTCGCGTCGACTAACGCCGCAGAGACGGCCGTGTTGGTGAGACTTTTTACAGTCTGCTGCGGCTGTTTGCCAAATGGAGTCATGCCGACACCCGTAATGTAAATATCTTTCATCTTTTGCTCCAGTAGATGGCTAACGGGCGCTGCTGCTTTGTAGGGTTACAGATTCGGTGAAAACAGCCAGCAGCCAGCGTTGCGAATTCGTTTCCACAAGGGACTATGGTTAAGAGAGGTTGATTTAACCTGCTGCGAATGGTCGAGAATGCGGTCAAAGTGGTCGATCATTTTGGTGGCGAACGTCACATCATAACTCTCTACCATGAGTTCAAAATTAAGCCGCAAACTACGGGCGTCGATATTGGCTGAGCCAAACTGTACATATTGGTTATCAATGACCAGCAACTTGGTATGGGCGAATGGCAGTGGCTGAAAATATACATTGATGCCAGCGCGGATCATCGCCGGCAGCCGGTGCAGGCTGGCCCAGTGCATCATCCGGTGATCGCTGCGTTCCGGCAAAACTACCGTCACTTGAATCCCGCTACGGGCCGCTGCCTGTAGCAGAGCATCAAGCTCAGGCGGCGGCAAAAAATAGGGTGTCATGATACGGATCGAGTTGCGGGCGCTAGCGATTGCCCCCAGCAGGACTGCCAGCAGTTTGTCTAGCGACTGCTCTGGTCCATCAGGAATGGCTCGGCACAAACTTGTGCCCGAAGCGGGTCCGGTCGCGGATACCGGCGTCCATTGCTCGCCGGTAACGTAGCGCCAGTCATCAGCCGCTACCTGGGCAAGCTGCTGCAGTACTGGCCCGTTTATTTTTACTACCATGTCCTGAATTTGCAGTGGTTTTTTCGGGCGGTGAGTATGTTGTGGGCGGATATTCATGCCGCCAACAAAGCCGACTTCACCATCGACAAGTAGCAATTTGCGATGGTTACGCAGATTGATTGCCAACTGCGGTGGCAGTAGTCGGGGTGGTAGAAAACTGCGGGCGTCGATCCCCTGCCTGCGTAGCAAACGGCGGGTTTTGCCGCCGTCGTACCACTCACCTATGCCATCGATGATGACGCGTACCTGAATTCCGCGTTGATGGGCGGAGATCAGTTCTTTGATAAAGCTCCGCCCGATGCCGCGATGATCAAAAATATAGATGCTCAGATAGACCCAGCTGTTTGCTCGGCGAATGGCTGCCAACATTTCTGGGAAAGCCTCGTCACCGTTAAACAGCGATTGTAAATGGCAGCCACTTACCAGTGGCAGGCCGGTCACGCGGAGAGTGGTACGGATTAACGACTCGTAATCAAGCAAATCCGGTGGTGCAATATCTGATAATGGGGGTGCAGTTTCAGCCGTTCGTCGATCCCCCGCTGCCCGGCGTTGGGCGCGGCGATTGAGGCGGTTAATACCAAAAACTAGGTAGAGCACGATCCCGCCCAGTGGAAACAGCAGGCAGATGACAATCCACAGCGCCGCACTGCGGGGGTCGGTTTTATGCAGCATTGCATGGACGCAGGTGATCACTACCAGTAAGGCAATGACCGTGATCAGGGCGGTTTGGACAAAGTCAGCTTGAATAATTTCGAGGTTCACGGCTACCAGCGCTAATAAGTAGAACTATTCCCAAGTTCAAATTCGGCGATCAGTGGCAGATGGTCAGACAGCCGGGTCCACGGCTTGCCGTGCAGGCGATGACAATTGACGGCGGTAATGCCGCGGCCATAAATGCGGTCAACGGCTAACAGTGGCCGCCAAACCGGGAAGGTGCGGGCAGGCTTACCATGCTGCGCCGCGTAAATGTCTACCAGGCCCAGTTCGCCGCACAGGTACTCATCGGCCTGTTTGCGCCAGTCATTGAAATCGCCGGCGATAATCAGTGCTTCATTATCGGGCACGTGGCTGCGAATACGTTCCACCAGCCGTTGCAGCTGGCCGCGGCGTTCACTCTCAAACAGGCCCAGGTGAACGCAAATGAGATGTAGCGGAGCCCCGGCCGATGTCTTAATAACACCGTGCAGCAGGCTACGGCTGGCGTAACTGCGGTTGGAGACGTTGATGTTCTCCCATTCGCTAAACGGATGGCTACTAAGAATGGCGTTGCCGTGGTGACCGCTGCGGTAGATGGCGTTTTTGCCGTAGGCGTGGTGGGGCCAGAGCTGATCGGCCAGGTATTCAAACTGTGCGGTGCTCGGTGCATCACTCTTCGGCGTATCACCCCCGGGTGTCTCAATCAGGGGCAGCGGGTGGTGGTCAGAATGACCGCGCACTTCCTGTAAAAAAACGATATCCGCTTCAACCTCGCGCAGGGCATTGCGAATGGTTTCCAGGGTAAAGCGCCGATTGCCGACGCTGAAACCCTTGTGAATGTTATAGGTCAGCAGACGCACGGTTACGGCGTGCTGGTTTCTGGTTGCAGGATCATGCTGCGTGGGTGGCGAGAAATAGCTTGTAATTCACCGCATCAAACAGGGCCTGATAAGAGGCTTCGATAACGTTGCCCGACGCCCCTACCGTGCTCCAGCGGTGGCCGCTCTGGTCACTGCTCTCCACCATGACTCTTGTCACCGCGGCAGTGCCGGCGCTGGTTTCCATAATGCGAACCTTGTAATCGACCAGCTGCATATCGACCAGCTGCGGATAGGCCGGTAACAGCGCTTTGCGCAGGGCGTTATCGAGGGCGTTAACCGGCCCGTTACCTTCGGCTACGGTCATGTGCAAAATGCCGTCAACGGTTACCTTCATGGTCACTTCGGAGAGGGTTTCTATGCTGCCGTCGGTGGTGCTACGGCGTTCATCAGTAACCCGGTAACTCTGTAGGCTAAAGTGATCGTGCCACTGGCCAAGCATGCGTCGGGCGAGCATCTCAAAACTGGCGGCGGCGCCGTCGTAGGCGTAACCCAGGTGCTCGCGCTGTTTGACTTCATCGACTAATTTGTTGATTTCGGGTGCATCGTTGGCCACTTCAATGCCCAACTCAGCCAGCCGTACCAGTACGTTGGCGCGACCGGCCTGATCCGAAACCAGGATTTTACGCTGGTTGCCAACGGTCTCTGGCGGTACATGCTCATAACTGCGCGGGTCTTTCTGCACTGCTGACACATGTAGCCCGCCCTTGTGTGCAAAGGCATTCGCGCCGACAAACGGGGCGTGACGATCCGGATTGCGGTTGAGCCGCTCATCGACCAGGTTTGAGGTAGTTACCAGTTGTTTCAGATTTTCTTCGCTGACGCCGGTCTCATAACCCATACGCAGCATAAGTGAGGGCATTACTGAGATTAAATTGGCATTGCCGCAGCGTTCACCGAGACCGTTTAAGGTGCCCTGAACCTGGCGCACCCCGGCGCGTACCGCCGCTAAAGAGTTGGCTACCGCGTTGCCGGTGTCGTTGTGGCAATGGATGCCGAGTTGGTTCCCCGGTAGTTTGGCAGTGACGACGCTGACAATATCGCTGATTTCGTCTGGCAGGGTGCCGCCGTTGGTATCGCACAGGACTGCCCAACGGGCACCGGCGTTGAGGGCGGTTTTAAGGCAGCTCAATGCAAAATCGGGGTTGGCTTTGTAGCCATCAAAAAAATGTTCGGCGTCAAAGATCGCCTCGCGACCCTCCGCCACGCACAGCGCAATGCTATCGGCGATCATCGCCAGGTTTTCCTCTTCAGTGGTGCGCAGGGCCACTTTAACGTGAAAATCCCAGGTTTTGCCGACCAGGCAGATTCCCGGCGTATTCGTTGCCAGTAATGCTCGCAGACCAGCGTCGTCAGCCGCCGCGCGCTTGGGACGGCGGGTCATACCGAAGGCGGTAAACCGGGCGGTTTGTAATTCAGGTAACTGGCTAAAAAAATTATCGTCCGCCGGGTTCGCGCCGGGCCAGCCGCCCTCAATGTAGTCAAACCCGAGTCGGTCGAGCTGACGGGAAATGGCAATTTTGTCGCCGGCAGTGAAATCTACTCCCTGGGTCTGCTGACCATCACGGAGGGTGCTGTCGTAAAGAAAAACTCGGTTATCAGTCATTTGTTCTAGTGTTGAATTGGTGTGATAGCAGGGGTTTGCTCTGCCTATTCTAGCGCCGACGGCAAGGTTACAGGCAGGGTGCCTTCCACTGTTATCGATTGTGGATGGTGAATCAGGCGTGGCGCGACCACCTCTACCCCCAGTTCAATCACCTCGCGTAACCGCTGGCCATAGGCTGGGTCAACCGAATCCGCTACTGAGAAGCTGGTTCCTTCAGACCGGTTAATGGCAAATACCAGCACTCCCCGATTGCCGTTTGCCACGAGTTCAGCGAGCACGTTGAGGTGTTTCAGGCCACGCTCGGTCACTGCGTCTGGAAATTGCACCTGGTCACCCAGGAGCAGGGTGGCATTTTTAACCTCTACCCAGGCATCGGCAGACTTGCCGTCGCTCAGCTGTATGTCTAGTCGTGCTCGGTGATCGTCGGTGTTAAAGACCACTTCGCGCTTAAGAGTCTGGTAACCCTTTAAGCTTTCAATTCCACCGGCGGCGATCGCTTCAGCGATTACCTCATTGACCCGGCCGGTGTGCACGCCAATCCAGCCGCCGCCCATATCTACGCGCTCCAGGGTCCAGGCCAGTTTGCGCTTCGGGTTGTCGCTGTGGCTCACCTGCACGGGGGCGCCTGGTTGCCAGCAGCTGGTCATGCGGCCGGTATTAGGGCAGTGGGCGACTATCTCGCGGCCATCATCCAGAGTGATATCGGCGAGAAAACGCTTGTAGCGGCGATGCAGAACGCCCTGCGTAAGGGAAGGTAGTTGCATGTTAATTCAGACTAGCAAATCAGCAGGAAAATTCTGCCCAGACCGGGCAGTGATCGGAGGGTTTCTCCATGCCGCGGGTCTGGTAGTCGATATCGGCGGCAGTGCAGAGTTTGGCCAGTGACTCGGTGGCCAGAATGGTGTCGATGCGCAGACCGCGTTTGGGGTCGTCAGCAAACCCCTTGCTGCGGTAATCAAACCAGCTGAAGCGGTCACTCACATCTTTGTGATGCAGTCGGTAACTGTCGGTTACGCCCCAGTCGAGTAGTCGCTGAAACCACTCCCGCTCTTCGGGTAGAAAACTACATTTACCGGTACGCAGCCAGCGTTTGCGATTTACATCGCCAATGCCGATGTCCTGATCCTCGGGGGAGATATTGATATCGCCCATCACAATCAGTCGCTGACCGGGTGTGTGGTTGTTAATGAGGTGCTGTTGCAGATCTTCGTAGAATTTCTGCTTGGCCGGGAATTTTGTTTCGTGGTTACGGCTCTCTCCCTGGGGAAAATAGCCATTGATCACCGTCACTGGCTCGCCATCGCGGCATTCCAGGGTCACGCTGATCAGTCGGCGCTGAGCCTCCTCGTCATCGGTGGCGAATCCCTTGCTCACCGCCAGAGGTGTTTGCCGGGTCAGGGTGGCCACGCCGTAGTGCCCCTTCTGGCCATGAAAGTGGGCTTGATAGCCAAGTTCTTCGATCGCTTCTAGTGGGAATTGATCGTCGTGGACCTTGGTTTCCTGTAGCCCAATCAGGTCGGGCAGGTGCAATTGAATAATCTGCTCAAGTTGGTGCAGACGTGCGCGCAGGCTATTGATGTTGAAAGAGACAATTTTCATGGGTTACGGATTATCCATTGCCGGTCGAGTTTTCGAATCGTTAACAATTGCCGGTATTTTAGTCGGGCGCTTGGTTCAGCGATGCGTGCATCGGTTCCTTATTTCTGGACTGGCCAATTACTGGCCGACGAAGAGCCTGCAAGGTATGAGACTTGATGCATAGATATTTTCGATTGCATTGAGGTGTTCTACAATCAGGCCTGGCGCAGCGGGTATCTCGGCGAAGTTAGTTCCCGAGGTTTAATCGGGAAACGTTTTTGGCGAGCGAAGTTGGTGATAAATCGAGCCGCGACTAGCTTGTGGGGTTGACCAAGGATGGTAAAACGAGCTGTTGCCGTTAATGACGGGTATCAGTAGTGTATTCTGGCTTTAGTCGATTTTATCAAGCGATGAAAAACATAGAAGGATTTTTAAGATGAGTGTTCATCCATCAGCGGTGATTGAACAGGGAGCAATCATTGGCGAGGGCACCGAAATTGGACCGTTTAGTTTTATTGGCGCGCAGGTCAAGTTGGGTAAAAACTGCGTTATACACTCCCATGTGACCATCGATGGCAATACCGAGTTGGGTGATGGTAACGAGATATTCCCCTATGCGTGTATAGGCAAACAGACGCAGGACCTCAAATATGAGGGTGGAAACCCCGGGTTGAAAATCGGTGCCAATAACTCAATTCGAGAATACGTAACGATTAACTGTGCGACGAAAGAGGGCGATTACACCATTGTTGGCAGTAACTGCCTGATTCAGGCCTATGTACACGTGGCCCATGAATGTATTTTGAGCGACGATGTGATTCTGAGTACCGGAGTCAAATTATCCGGCCATGTTGAAGTGGGCAAAAATGCAATCCTTGGCGGCATGACCGGGGTCGTGCAATTTGTCCGAATTGGCGATTATGCTTTCGTCGGCGGGTTCGCCAAGCTGGCAAACGACGTGCCCCACTACTGTATCGCCGATGGGATTCCGGCTAAGGTGATGACCATAAACAAAATTGGCCTTGAGCGTAGCGGCCATTCAAAAAGTGAAATCAGAGAGATATATCGGGCATTCAAGTGTGTGTTTAAGTCGAGTGGCTCGATGGAACAGGTGCTGCTGGAACTGTCTGAAATGGATAATGAATTCTCCAACAAATTTTTCGATTTTATCGACTCATCGAAGACAAGGGTGCAGCGAGGTTAATTCTTCTTCCCTGTCACGCTGAATGAAAGGCCTATACGTTCTCGGCGCAGCACTGTTATTGGCAGCTTGTGTCCCTTCGGGAAGTAACACGTTTGGTCATTTGCAGAGCGTACCGCAATCCTGGGCAACGCTTGATGTAAAAGAGCTAAATGAGCAGGTCGCAGCGGGCGTTGTAGCTAAAGAGGCCTGGCCGCGAAGCCCCCTTCAACTAGTTCTTCACCTCTTTGGCGGTGACGTAGAGGTGCAGTCACTTTCTCTGAAAGAAATGAAAAACCGCAGTGAGGGCGCAGATGCCACGAAAATCGTTTGGATACGAGGGGGTTTTCTGGACGACTCCGTTAGCGGCGATTGGCACGAAGTTGATTTGCGGCGGTTAGCCGATGGGTCATGGCGAATAAATTCAGCACGAATAGCGTACAGGTGCCGGCGCGCTACCAATCCAGATGAATACCAGAATAAGCTGTGTCCTTGATTTAGCCGTTTGGTCTGCGGAGTTCGTAAACTGAGCCAGGTTCGCCTGCACCGAAGACGCAAATCCTCATTTATTCTCTCATGCAGTTCGGTTAAGGCGTTTCTAAAGTACGGCCCCTACTCCAGTTTTTCAATATCCAGTTCCCGACCGTCCAGGGTGATGCCTGCCCAGCGTTGCATGACATCAATTTTCTCAGCAATGCCACCGTAATAGCTGAGGTCGCGGGAGAATAGCTGGTAGAGATGATAGGTCAGCTCGCCGAGCATATTCGGTACGCCACTGACGTGGGATATTTGCGACATCTGCCGCAGGTCTTTGGTCATCAGGCCGACAAAAAAACCGCCTTTCATTGGCTCTGGGTTGAGCATTACCCGGTTATGGGTCCAGAAATTAGCACCGGTGCCGTGGTCAAGCGCCTCGGCGGCGGCCTGATAATCAATGCCATGGCGAGCGGCCACCAGCAGCCCTTCCAGCAGGGCGACGCCGGTCACGGCGCAGACCATGTTGTTAACCATTTTGGCAATTTGTCCGGCGCCTAATGGGCCAAGCAGGAACAGGTGGCTACAGAAGCGATCAAGCACGTTGCGCGCCCGGCGCACATCGGCGGCATTGCCGCCGACAATAAAGGTCAGGTTGCGGTCGGGGATTGCAAACGAGCCACCGCGTTCGCCGGTGATGGCCGCGTCGATAAAGGTTATGCCGTGGGTTGCCAGGCGGTCGGCAAATTCGCGGGTTTGATCCGGGTAACCGCTGGTGGTGTCGATCACCAGTAACCCGGGATTGTTAGCGCTGGCGACGCCGTCGGTTTCGAATAACACCTGTTCGACCACTGCTGATTGCGGTAGGGCCAGAATAACCAGTCCGGCTGACTCTGCTACCGCCTTTGCCGTGCCGGGAATTTTTACACCAATGTCAGTCATGCGCTGGATTTTTTCGGCATCGATATCATGGCCGAAAACTTCGAGCCCATCTTTAATCAAAATCTTGCAGATCTCTTCACCGATGTTGCCGAGACCGATAATACCCACTTGCTGAATTGATTCCATCTCTGCCGGTTCAAGGTCACCAATTTTGACCTTATGATCAAAATCCAGGAGTACCCCCGACCAGGTTTCGAGCACATCAGCAATTTGCATGATGGAGGCATCATGACCCAGCGTCTGGGCCGCGGCGCGAAACTGGTGGGCGGCCAGGTCCCCTACTGGGCTGGGAATACGGCTCTCCCGTGCCAGTCGCGACATCTGTTCCAGGTCTTTCATCATCAGCCCGATGTGTGCCCCGGGTCGACGGCGATCATCGAATAGCTGGGGGAAACGGGCGAATGCGGTGTGGCCTGTGCCTACTCGCATCACCTCCAGGTTCTGTTTCAGGTCCAGGCCATGTTTCGAGGCGACTTGTAGACCTTCCAGGGTGGCAATCAGCGCCACTCCAGCAGACATGTTGTTAACCAACTTGACTGTTTGGCCCGCACCCAATGGTCCCACATGGAACAATTTGTCGCTGAGCCGCTCAAGCAAGGGCCGGGCAGTGGTCACAGCGGTCTCGTCGCCGCCAACAATAAATGTCAGGTTGCGGTCGTTGACCATATTGGCGCCACCGCCGGGTGCGGTAATGGCCGCATCAATCATTGCTATTCCAGCAGTCGCGAGTTTCTCGCCAATCTCTCGTGTCTGTTGGGGATAACCGCTGGAGGCATCGATCACCAGCAAGCCGTCATGCGCACAATTGATGATGCCGTCATTGCTCAAACAGACCTGCTCGACCGCATCCGAATCAGGCAGGCTTAGCAGAATGATGCCAGCTTGCTGCGCGACGGCTGCCGGAGAGTCGGCGGCAGTGATGCCACCCTGCTCTGCCGCTTTCAGCGCCCCCGCATCACTATCAAAGCCCACTACCTGTAGACCATCCGCCACCAGACAGAGGGCAATACTGCCACCAATGCTGCCGAGTCCAATAACGCCGACCGGGTTCTCCCCCATGCTCCTCTCCTCGAAGTTGGTAGTGTTAATAATTATTTTTTTAGCCGGCTAATTAGGCCGTGGTTCTTCCATATCAGTCCAGCGATTTCAATCGATTATGGAATTTATTAGCGGAGAATGAGGTACTTATCATTTCGAAAAGGTGTAATGTTGCCCCTGATCTTCTGGAGGGGAGGAATTCATCATGACCGCACAACTACAGCCGGTTAGCGGCCCAGCCGTCTGGTCCGGCGGGCAATATACGACCGACAGGGAGTGGGTCTACCACTTCTCTGCCGGTGCCATTGCCGATATTGATCAGGCTATCAACCGGGTCCGCCAGAAGCAGCTTCAGCTGGACGACATCACCGCTGAGGACTTTGCCCTACCCGCGTTGACGGATGACCTTGAGAACATGAGCGAGATACTTGGTTCCGGCCGTGGCTTCGTCATGCTAAAGGGCCTGCCGATCGAAAAATACAGCGACGAAGAGTTTGAGATTATTCTCTGGGGTATCGGTACTCACATTGGTGCTGGGGTGTCACAAAGCCATTTGGGTGATCGTATTGGGCAGGTAAAAGATATCGATGGCGTTGGCCGTTACTACACCGCCGGCGGTCCGATAGAGGTGCACATGGACCCGGTCGATGTGGTCGGACTACTCTGCTTGCGCCACGCGAAACAGGGCGGTGAGAGCTGGATTATGAGCCCGGCGTTAGTGCGCAATATCCTGCTTGAAGAGAATCCTGCGCACCTGGCACTTCTTTATGAGGGGTTTCATTATGGCAGCACCAGCGGCGAGTCCGGGGGGTTTCAAACCGCTCACCGCTTGCCGGTACTGGTTGATCAGGCCGATGGCCCGGTCTGTTTTTACCTGCCGAAGGCGATCCTCGGCTGGTCCGGGCGAGACAGCGAATATCTGAGTGGGCAGCAGCTAGAAGCGCTTGATCACTTTAACGAAATTGCCCAGCGCCCAGCGGTTGGCCTGAAGATGGACCTGCAACCAGGGGATATCCAGTTTTTGAATAACCGTAGGGTTCTGCATGCCCGCACTGACTACGAGGACCATGCTGATCCTAAGTTGGCCCGCCACCTGTTGCGACTCTGGTTAATGATGCCGCAGTGGCCTGCGTTGCCAGAGTCGATGCACTTTCTGGAGCAGACAGACCGGGCGGGAGGAGGTATTCCCAAAGGTGGTAGTCAAATCGCTGCCGATTAACTTGGGTGGATAAGGGAGTGTTAACCGCCTATTTCAAATAATTATCCAGCACCTTGATAATCCGGTAACAGGCAGTCACGGTAGGAACTTCCAGACCGAGTTCGGTCGCCTTATCGATGAAGGGTTTAAGGATGAAATCCACCTCGGTTTTTTTGCCGGCCAGAATGTCGTCGTGCAGGGAGGTACGGCTACGGTATCCGCCGTCTAGCATGGCCTGACCGATGGCAGTGATGGTGGCGATGGCCGCCTCGTCATCGAGTGAATCCAGTTCTTTCAATTTCGACACGGGGGTGTAGAAATTTTGTGGGGTGTAGCCCATGGCTTTGTATACGCTGAGTACCTCACGCGCTACCGCCAGGTAGTGTTCGGCCCCTTCGGGCAGCACCATGGCATCGGCAAAGGTGAGGTCGGGGTTGCCGATTTCGCAGCTGACTGACCAGCCGGCAGCGTTGGCAATCTGGGTGAGTTTTTCCCACATTACCTGCTGAATGTTGTCCATGACTCGGGTGGTAATGCCCGCATTGTTGAGGGTTTCTGCGAGGGTTGTTACCCGGTCGCTGGCACTGCCATCTAGCTCGCCGATGTAGCTGCTGGTTTCCAGGGTCATGTTGTTGTTGACCCGGCCGGGTCCTTCCAGCAATCCGCCTTCAAAAGTGGAGAAGCCGATCACTTTACTGGCATCGCCGAGCCAGTCGGCCAGCTGGGTCTCTTTGATGATGTTGTTCTGGAACGATAGAGCCACGGACACCCGGTCACGCAGGCAATTTGCCCCGGCCAGGGCGGCTTCGCTATCGGTGCTTTTAACGCCGAGCATCAGGGTGTCAAATTCACCCTCAGTATCGCGGGCGTCGGTGACGGCGGTGAGGTTCTCTTTGATGGTGTGCTCACCGCGAATCCCCAGTAGTTGCAGGCCGTTTTGGTTGATCGCGTCGACGTGGGCGGCACGGCCGATCAGGGTGACATCAACCCCCTGCCTGGCCAGTAGTGCCCCAAACACTGAACCAAGTCCGCCGGCACCAAGGATGCAAATTCTCATCTGATCTCCTACATTTCTCTTATTCAAAAAAAAGCCCGGTACTCAGTGTCCGGGCCTTCTTCTGTTAACAGTAATCGGTTCAGCTACACATCGTTGACCAGCGTGTAAGCCTGGGTGCCGGGCTTGAACTCCCGCCGTTTAAACGATGCCAATGCGGTGCGCACCCAGTCGTCGTTAGTTTCGCGAGAGAGTTCCCAGAACTTAGCCATTTCGTAGTCGATGGCTGCTTCAAAATCCATGCCGAGTACTTTTTCATAGACTTCTTTAGTTTTAGTCAAAACTGCTCGACCCTTGTTGGTGAGTTTGCCAACTACTTCTTCGGTTTTGGCATCCAGCTCGGCCAGGGGCACGGAGAAGGTGGCGTAACCCAATTCTTCTGCCTGCTTGCCAGTGAAGGTTTCAGCGGTAACCGAATAGTGAATACCCTTCTTGCGGTTCATGTTGTTGCAAACAGTCCAGGTGGTGCCACCGCCGGGGAAGATGCCGAAGTTCACTTCGGACAGGCCCCAGATTGATTCGTCAGCGGCAACCACTATGTCGAGTACGCCGGCCAGGGCCATGCCGCCGCCGAAGCAGTAGCCGTTAACCTTGCCAATGGTGACCGCTGTGGATTTTTTGATGCGGCTAAACCAGCCGAAGGCGTTGCCGTTGATCTCGGCCATTGCTTCAGGGTCGTCAAAGGGTTCGAGGAAACACTGCTCCAGATCCATGCCGGCGCAAAAGCTGGGGCCGTTACCGGTGATGACGATAACTTTGACTTTGGCGGCGTCAATTTCATCGAGGGCATCAACCATGTTGGCGTGCAGCTCCGGACTCATGCAGTTGCGTTTTTCCGGGCGGTTGAAATTAATCCGTGCCACGTCGTTGTCGATAGATAGTTCTATCGTGTTGTATGTTCCCATCTTCAATTTCTCCTCAATAATCGACTAATTTTTATATTTTTGGGCGCTCAACCGTTCAGGCTGCGGCCTCTTCTTCTAGTTGTGTGACTAGATTAGCTACAAATTCGGCGAGTACTTTTGCGGTCTTTTTACGAATGACCGACTGCCCGAATTCACCAAGTTTACCCATAATGGTTGCATGGGTGTGGATCACCAGGTCGGTGCCAGGCTCTCCAGATTCAGTTGCTTCGAGGCCCATGGTAGTTTCTGTCTTGATGGTGCCGGGAATTTTTCGATCTTTACCTTCGCAAATTAGCGCCATCGCACATTGGTCGTTATCAATGCTGGAGATGATGACCAGTCCTTTCATCTGCAGGCCGATGGGGCCGACACGAATTTTCAGGGTACCTTCGTACTCAACCGGTGGGCCTTCTTCAAGTTTTTCGATGCCGGTGACACCGGGTACGCAAAAAGCTACGGTTTCAATGTCGGTAACTTTTTGCCAGAGAACTTGCCGATCGGCAGGGATGGTGAAGCGAAAATCGAAGTCCATGGGTGGTCCTGTCTATTTAGCGGATAGCGCGTTGCAAAGACGACTGTAGCGTGCGGCGGGCAAACACTACGGCCATATCGGTTTTGTAGGCGGCACTGCCGCGCACATCATCGAGTGGGTCGACAAGTTCACGCAGGCTTTCGGCGACAGCGTTGATCAGATCAGTATCGGTGGGCTGGCCGACAAGCATCTCCGCGGGCACAAGCACGGGGATCGCTGCGACGGAACCAAGCGTTAACCTGGCAGAAGCGATTTTGCCATCGGTACCGAGGGTGGTCAGTGCCCCCACAGATACCGCCGCGTAGTCATCTTCGCTGCGCGGTAGAAATTTACTGTAAGCAAAGCCGGCATGGGTTGGCGGCAGTGGAATACGAATCTCGGTGAGCACTTCATTGGGTTCGATGACCGTGGTGAAGTAATCCTCGATAAATTCATTCATGGCAACTTCTCGTTCGCCGTTGTTGCTGGAAAGCACTACCCGCGCGTTTAACAGCAGCCACAGGCCGGGACCGTCCTGGGCTGAGTCGCCCTGACTTAGTCCGCCGCCGATGGTGGCGGACTCACGAATTCTCATGGTGGCCACGTGACTAAATACTTCAGCGATCTGTGGGGCGTGCTCAAGTACTAGCGGATGGGTTTCCAGCTCGCGGTAAGTGGTCAGTGCTTTCACCACCATCTCGCCATCGACGATTTCAACCCCACGCAGGGCGTCAATTTTGCCGAGGTGAATAAGGTGGTCGGGCTGCACCAGCTGCTGCTTCATAAAGGTGATCAGGCTGGTGCCACCGGCGATCAGTCGGGCGTCATACTCGTGCTCGTCGAGCAGGGCGTAAACCTCGGCCAGTGCCCGGGGGGCGTGAAACTCAAAATTCTCCATGAATCACTCTCCAGCCGCGTTTTCGATAGAGCGGATGATGCCGTAGTAACCGGTACAGCGGCAGAGGTTGCCCATCATCCAGTCTTTGATTTCAGCTTCAGTCGGATTGGCGTTTTGATCCAGCAGCGCTTTGGCGGCGATGACCTGCCCAGAGGTGCAGATGCCACACTGAAAACCGCCGTGGTCGATAAAACTCTGCTGAATCGGCAGCAGTTGATCCTGGTCCGCCAACCCTTCGGCAGTAGTGATTTCACAGCCGTCGGTCATCGCCGCCAGCGTCAGGCAGGAGGTTGTGATCTTGCCATCGACCAGCACCGAGCAGGCGCCGCATACGCCAACGCTGCACCCCTCTTTGGTGCCGGTCAGTCCCAGCTCATAACGTAAAAAATCGACCAATAGCAGGTTTGGTCGTATTGTGGTCTGGCGGCTTTCGCCGTTGACAGTGACTTCGATGGCGACCAGGTGTTGGTCTGCGCTACCGTCCATTGTGTTCCTCCCTCCCTCAATGACAGTGACCGGTGAATTGGTTACATAATTTTTTGCCGGCGAGCTTATGATAGTGTGCATTGTCGGCGAGTGGAAAGCGTAAACAGTGATTAATTGCCTGATGCGGCAAATGGATAAAATAGCGAGGGGAGAACAGCAGAGATGACACGCAAATTTGTAGGCCAGGCCACGGCACGCCTGGATGGCCCGGCCAAAGTCACCGGAAAAAGCCAGTACAGCGCAGACGTGGACCTGCCGGGAATGCTCCGCGGTAAAATCTTGCGCAGCCCTTACCCTCATGCCCGTATCCTTAGTATCGACACCTCTGCCGCAGAGGCGCTGCCGGGTGTCCACGCAGTTATCACCGGCCAGGAGAAGGAATATCTGATTGGTCGCGCGATTTGCGACCTGCCGGTGCTGGCCGGCAGCGAAGTGCGCTTTATCGGTGACCGTGTGGCTGCTGTTGCCGCAGAAAATACTGATATTGCCGAGCGCGCGCTCGATCTGATTGAGGTGGAATACGAAGAGTTACCGGCGGTATTTACCATCGACGAAGCCATCGCCGAGGACGCTTATTCGGTGCATCAGGATATGCCCGGCTACGAGGGCGCTTTTCACCACCCCGCCAGCCCTAAAGTAGCGAACCTCAGCGCCTACATGAACTGGCAGCACGGCGATATGGATGCGGCCATGGCGGAAGCAGACCAAGTTTTCGAGCACGAGTTCGAGACCCCGTTTGAGCACCACGGCTACCTGGAGCCGAACGCCTCGGTGGCGGATGTTAAAGCCGACGGCAGTTGTGATATCTGGTCGAGCAACAAAAGCCCTTATATGTTGCGCATGCAGCTGGCGAAATGCTTCGAGTTGCCGGCGGAGAATTTTCAGGTGCACATGAACTGCATCGGTGGTGATTTCGGCGGCAAGGGCAATCCGTTTGATGCGCCGGTGGCCTATCTGCTCTCTAAAACCACGGGTCGACCGGTGAAAGTGGTGATGACCTACACCGAAGAGCTGATGGCCGCCAATGGCCGTCACGCCAGCAAAATTAAACTGTGCACCGGGGTTACCAATAGCGGCAAGATCTGCGCGATGCACCTTGATGGCTGGTTTAACACCGGAGCCTATGCGGCATTCAAGCCGCTACCAACGCTGAATCTGCACGGCGTCGACCAGGCTGGCAGTTGTTACCGCATCCCGGCGATCGACCTGAACAGCAATATTGTCTACACCAATACTCTGCCCGCCGGTCATATGCGTGCCCCCGGTGGTCCCCAGGTGATGTTTGCGGTGGAAGCGCAGTTTGATCTAATCGCCAAAGCGCTGAATCTGGACCCGGCGGAGTTTCGCATGCTCAATCTGCTCGACCAGGGCGACACCGCACCAACCGGCCAGCAGTGGGTAACCGTGCGCGCCAAAGAGACCTTGCAGGCTGCCCTGGATGCAGCTAACTGGAACGAGCGCGAACGCGGTACTGGTGTTGGTTACGGCATAGGTATGTACGAACGCGGCACCATCGGCGGCGATTGTAGTGCCCGATTGATCTTGACTGACAAAGGTGAGATCACCGTTGAGGTGCCGATTCCTGATCCTGGTCAGGGTACCTATACCGCCGTGCAGCAGATGGTGGCCGAAGCCATTGATGGTCAGCTCGACCAGGTCACTATCAAGCCGGTTTCCACCAGCAATCTGCCGTTTGATTTTGGAGTTGGCGGT
>QNFC01000010.1 GCA_003645395.1 Gammaproteobacteria bacterium | reverse complement strand
GTAGGAGCGACTTCAGTCGCGACCAACGGGCTCCGTAAGCCACCGCTGTCGCGACTGAAGTCGCTCCTACAAAGCAGGTCTGTTACAAAGTTCACCCTAACGCCAATGATTAATTTACGATTCAGTTAGTGACGAATCCGGACGCAAACTCTGAGCCTGCTCGCGCAGCTGAAATTTCTGAATTTTACCGGTCGCAGTGCGCGGCATTAATTCGAGAATTTCCAGCCGTTCAGGGATGTATTGGCGCGCCATCTGCTCGGCGTCGAAATACTCCTGCATGGCTTTGAAATCAAAACCCTGTCCCGGTTTCAAAGTAACGAATGCACAACCGCGCTCACCCAGACGTGGGTCTGGCATGGCGACCACCGCCGCATCGGCGATGGCCGGGTGACGGTAGAGCAGCCCTTCTACTTCCGCCACGGGGATGTTTTCGCCGCCACGAATAATGATGTCCTTGGTACGCCCGGCGATGCGGATATAACCATCACCGTCCATGACCGCGCGATCACCGGTATCGAACCAACCATCAGCGTCGTGACCATAGGCTTCGGGGCGTTTCAGATAACCGACAAAATTGGCGCCGCCACTGACCAGTAAATCGCCCTCGACTCCCGCCGGCTGCGTGGCCCCGGACTCGTCCACCACCTTCACTGCGGCACCTGGCAGAGCGCTACCATCACTGCCGAGAATTTTTGCCTCGCTATCGCCAGGTTTGCTCAGGGTGATCACTCCACATTCGGTCATCCCCCAACCGGCATAGGCATTAATGCCGAGACTGTTGACCTGTTCGAGTAACACCTCAGGAATCGGCGCACCGCCGCAGACGAAGGTACGAAAGGTGCCATCGTGACAAAGCTCTCGCTGCGGGGATCCCGCAAGATCACTCAAAAACGGCGTGGCCCCCATAGTAAAAGTGACCTTCTCTTCGCGAATAATTTGCCACGCCCGGTCAGCATCCCAGATATCCTGCAAGACCAGCGGCCGGCCCAGCATGATTGCCAACATCATGCCGTACATAAATCCGGTCTGGTGGGCCATTGGCGAAGCCATTAAACAGATTTCTTCGCTGCCAAACTGCAGGCCATTCATGTATTCACGAGTGCCATAAATCAAGGTATTGGAGGTCTGCATCACCCCTTTTGGCTGACCGGTGGTACCGGAGGTGTAAAGCAGCTGCATCACCCGGTTGGCGTCCTGACCTCTGGCTTTATACAACGCCTGGGCATCGCCGCCGGGCTGCAATAGTTGCTGTTCAAAACTACCGTTGCCATCGCTACCAATCACCAGTAGATGCTGCATATCCGGCAGGTCTGCGCTAATAGACTGGATCATTGCCGGGTAATCAAAACCGCGGAATTGTTCCGGCACAATCACCACTTTTGCCTCAGCAAATTTGAGCATGAAGCCCATCTCGCGCTGCCTGAATATCGGCATTAACGGATTGCCCACCGCTCCCAGGCGCACGCAGGCCAGGTGAATGGCGACAAACTGCCACCAGTTGGGCAGTTGAAAAGCCACTACATCGGCAACCCCCACGCCGAGCCGGTCCAACCCAAGAGCAATTCGATCGACCTGCTCACTAAGCTCACCGTAGGTCAGCTGTAGTCGACTACCCCGCTCACTATTGTTATCAACAATCGCTACCCGGTCGGGGTCCCGCGCCACGGTATCATCGAGATAATCGGTTAACAGCCGATCGGTCCAGTAGCCCGCTGACCGGTTGCTTTCTAACCGTTCGGATGTCAGTAATATGTCCATTGTTTAGCCTTCCCCTCCGCCGGAAAATAACTCAAAAAATTTGCCGTATGATCGCACGGCCCGAGGCTAGAATGGGCGGCAATCCCCGACATAATTAGCTGCCGTTTTAAATGCAAGAAGCGAAATAGCTAGCCAACTACATATATTTTTTGAATTCTTTAACTGAAGAGGAAAACTGATGGATCTCAAACTTGCTGGACAATCCGTAATCGTCACCGGCGCAGCCTCTAATATTGGTCGCGCCATTGCTCTCGGATTTGCCGCGGAAGGTGCCAAAATCACCATTGCCGACCTCGATGAGACCCTTGCCAACCAGGTAGCGCAAACCGCGAGTGACCGGGGTGCTGCAGAGGTACAGGTCGTCAAAACCGATGTCACCGACGCTGCGGCCGTGGCAGACATGGTAGCTACAGCCGGGCAGTTCGGCGGCATCCATGCAGTAGTCAATGCCGTGGGTTGGGATCAGCTGATGTTTTTCACCGACACCACGCCTGATTTCTGGCAAAAAATAATCAAGATCAATTACATGAGTGTGCTTAATCTCACCCATGCTCTGCTCCCGGGCATGATCGACCAGGGTGAAGGTTCATTCGTTTGCATTAGCTCAGACGCCAGCCGCCAGGGCGAACCGCGCGAAGCTGTGTACGGCGGCACCAAAGCGGCGGTCAACGCCTTCATGAAAACCATCGCTAAGGAAAATGGCCGCTTTGGCATTCGCTGCAACCTGGTCTGCCCCGGTGTCACCCTGCCCGACCCGGAAGAAGCCGTGAGTGACAACAGCATGTGGGCGAAACGCGACGCCATGTTTACCGAAGAGCAACTGGTAAAAGTCGCCAACGCCATGCCCCTGAAAAAAATCGGCAAGCCACAGGACATCGCCAACGCCGCGGTGTTCCTGTCATCCCGCGCTGCGGCCGGCCACATTACTGGCCAGGTGCTTAGCGTCAGTGGTGGTTATTCCATGGCCGGATAGTCAACTTAGCTGTCGACCCTCTGGATGAACCACTACTCGCCTAAAAGGGCAATACCTGTCATGCAACCGCTCCACATCGCCACGCCGTTAATCGAGTCGCTGACCATGAGTCAGCGGGTCTCGGCGAACATCTGGCTAAAAATGGAGGCGCTGCAGCCCAGCGGTTCATTCAAAATCCGGGGCATCGGCCATGCCTGCCAGCAATACGTTAAACAGGGGGCTACCCGGCTGCTGGCCTCCTCTGCCGGCAACGCCGGACTGGCGGTGGCCTACGCCGGACGCAAGCTGAACATTGACGTAACGGTGGTCGTACCCACCACCACCAAACCACGGGCCATCGAGCTGATTGAACAGGAAGGTGCGGAAGTAGTGGTTGCAGGTGAAGACTGGGATGCTGCCGATGCCCACACCCATTCAATTCGACAAACCAGTTGCGCCTATATCCACCCGTTTGATGATCCGTTGCTCTGGCAGGGACACGCTAGTCTTATTGATGAAATTGCCACCGACGGACTGGTTCCCGACGGCATCGTTGTCGCCGTGGGCGGTGGTGGGCTGATGAGTGGAGTCGCCGAAGGGTTGAATCGCCATGGCTGGGAGAAGACCCCGATTCTGGCAGTGGAGACCTTTGGCACCGATTCACTCTATGCGGCATGCCAGGCCGGCAAGCATATCGGCATTGACCATATCACTAGCATTGCCACCTCTCTGGGCGCACGAAAGGTCGCCGCCCACAGTTTTGAGCTGCTACAAACTCACGCTATAGCGTGTCATCGGGTTACTGACTATCAAGCCGTGGAGGCCTGCTACCATTTTTTACGTGATCACCGCATTATGGTCGAACCGGCCTGCGGGGCCGCATTAGCAACCGTCTATGAGCAAGCCGATTTTTTTGCTGATAAAAATAATGTCGTCGTCATTGTCTGCGGCGGTGTCGGCGTGACCCTGGAGCGGCTGGCTGAGTGGCGAGAACAACTTAGACTTAGCGTAAGACCCAATCCGCAATAATAGTAAATCTGAATCTTTTTTTAAGGAGAAACCCTGATGAGCGATACCGACCTGTTTCTGTATGAATTGCGCGACGACCATATCGCGGTGATGACCCTGAACCGGCCTGACAAAATGAACGCTCTCAGCGACGGGTTGGCCAAAGCCATTCTGGAGGGAATAGAACGATTTGAAGCCGACCAGGACGCCTGGGTCGGCATTCTCACCGGCAACGGCAAAGCCTTTTGCGCCGGCGGCGATCTGGAAAATATGCGCGTTAGCTCCATGGACGAGGGCGACTGGGTCGATTCAGTCGCTGAGCTGATGCCAATGTTCAATGCCCTTGAGCAGCATAAGAAACCGATTATCGGCGCCATCAATGGCTTTGCCATGGGTGGAGGCCTGTCGGTGGCCAATGCCTGTTCATTGATTGTAGCGGCAGAATCAGCCCGCTTTGGGATGCCCGAGGCAGCGGTCAGCGTGCCCAATTTCTCTTATTTCGATCTCTGGAAAACCGTCGGTTACCGCAACGCACTGGAGCTGAGCCTCACCGCCGAAGCGTTCAGCGCCGAACACATGCAGCGCATTGGCTTTGTCAGTCAGGTGGTGCCTGACCACGAGCTGATGGAGGCCGCACTGAAATTCGCCGCCCGTATTACCAAAAACGGGCCCATGGCCACCGCCGGCGCCGAGCTTGCGATGCGTTTCACGCTGAATAACCCCAAAGAGGATTGGCCCGAAAAGGCGCCGAAACTCTGGAAAGCGCTGCTCAACAGTGATGATCTGCGCGAAGGCTTGTCTTCCTTTGCGGAAAAACGTAAACCAAAGTGGAAAAACGCCTGAATCCGATTTCCCGTACTCGCGACACCCCGAGCTAATCGTCCGAGTTCTATTTTTCCGAGTCAGTAAAACAGGCCCGTAACAGGGCCTGCATTTTTTCCTGGCCCAACCCTTCCAGTAGTTCGATATTCCGCTCGGGAATCAGCTCAACATCCGTAAAACTGGCAATGGCTCTTTCCAGACTGGCCTCGCGGAGTAAGTGCAACACGGGATAAGGCGCACGGTTGGTGTAGTTCTGCGCATCACCCGGCTGGGTGCCAGCAAACTGGTAATCGGGGTGAAAACTGGCAATTTGACAAACACCCTCAAAGTCCAGCTCCTCCAACAGCCGATCGGCAAGATCGAGAAACTGGTTATAGTCATCGAAATCTGTCAGCACCTGTGGATGGATCAGTAGCGTAGTTTCGACACTGTCGTCCGACTCTAGCCGTTCCAGCTCGGTCTGAAGATCAGTGAGTAACTGCTGCTCATCGGTGGCCTCACTGACAAAAAAACGCACGCGATCTTCGATCAGCTCGGCCCTGGCAAACGGACAAAGATTCAACCCGACCACGACCTCTTCGACCCAGCAGCGCACAGCTGCGACAATCGCTACCGATTTCAATCCCCACTACTCCGCCACACAGACTTTGCCACGCCCCGGTGATGAACCGGTATCACGCATTATTCACCACTAATCGTCAGGTACAAGGCTTCAACCTGCTGACGTGCCCAGGCGGTTCTGCGCAAAAACTTCAGACTCGACTTAATCGATGGATCGTAATTAAAACAGCGAACATCGATATGTTCACCTAGCGCCGCCCAACCATAATGCTCGACCAACCGGGTAACCATCTGTTCAAGGGTGATGCCATGAAGCGGGTTATTAACCTGCTGATTCATCTAACGCCCTGGCAGGCCAATTGCCCAGCAGAATTCATCACAACGGATGAACCCGAACCGGTAACGATGTGTAACCATGAATCATGTTAGAGCGATTACGCACCGGTTCACCCACCACCTCTACCTTCCTGAATCGCTTGCTGATCTCTTCCCAGACGATACGCAGCTGCATTTCCGCCAGTCGGTTACCCATGCAGCGATGCACACCAAAACCGAACGAAAGATGGTGGCGGGCATTTTCACGGTCGATAAGGAACTGGTTGGGGTTTTCAATCACCTCATCATCGCGATTGCCAGAGATGAACCACATCACTACCTTATCACCTTTACGAATTTGCTTGCCGCCCAGCTCCGTATCTTCTTTAACCCGGCGGGACATGCTCGACACCGGGGTCTGCCAACGAATTATTTCCGAGATCATGTTTGGAATCAGCGCCGGGTCATCGCGTAGTTTCTGATACTCACCCGGATTCTGGTTGAGAGCCAACACGCCGGCAGAGATCGAATTACGGGTGGTGTCGTTGCCACCGATCAGCAACAAAATGAGGTTACCAAGAAATTCCACCGGATTAGAGACCATGTCGCGAGTTGACTCGGAATGGGCGAGCATGGAAATAATGTCATTTCCCGGCGGGCCGCTTACCCGCTCATTCCAGAGCCGGGTGAAATACTCAGCGCACTCCGCGAGTCCCTGTGTACGCTCCTGCTCAGTAACAAAATTGGACCCGGCCAGCTGCGGCGCACCCGCGGCAATATCTGACCAGTAGGTAAGTTTTAGCCGATCCTCAAAAGGCACATCAAACAGCGTGGCTAACATCTGGGCGGTTAGATCGACGGATACCCGTGGCACCCAGTCGAAGGTCTCGCCGATCGGCAAATCATCAAGAATATCGCCAGCCCAACCACGGATTGTCGATTCGAGATTGGCTAAATTCCTCGGGGCCACCGTGCCCTGCACCGCCGCCCGCTGTACGTCGTGCTTTGGCGGGTCCATCTGAATGAACGACTGAAACGGCACTTCTTCTGAGGGCTCACTGATAGTAACCGTCGGCTCAGAAGAGAAAATTTTGTGATGTTTATCAACGTGTGCAATATCTTTAAACTTGGTCACCGACCAGTAGGGCCCATACTCACTATTAGCGCAGTAATGCACCGGGTCATCACGACGTAGACGCTCGAAAAACCCCCAGTGTTCACCATGTTCAAACAGCTCCGCCTGGCTCACATCAATCTGCTCAAGCGGCACCTCATTCGGGTTTAAACCCAGCATCCGCACCGGTGCTGTTGCCTGTTCACTCATTTCCACCTCTCCCTAACCTTTGAATTACTGTTCGTTCATAACTCTACAGGCATGCGCCGTTAATACAAGAGCACTTTCTTTCGCTATCCCAAAGTAAATACTTTCGGAACTCTCTCACCTAACGCTGACACCAAAATCGCACCGTTCAAACGAAAGGCGCTCGTAACTGGAGTCGTTTATATTGGCATCAGAATTATCAATATGAGGCCCCGTGTGACCATGACGACGGAAGAATACGCAGCCATGCCAGATCGATGATTGAGCATGAAAATACGCTGCTTGATCACCGTATGGCCTGGGTGGGGGCTTTACAGGGGGCTTCTCTTAGCAAGCACTGGAGTAACATGGAGTACCTATAACCTCCTGGTACTCCTGATCAGTCTATTCGGCTTTTATTCGAGTATTTCAGTCGGCGTGAGCCTTCAGTCAGCGCTTCGGGCAATTGATAGCTTATTAAAAACGTGGGCGGTTCGAATACACCATTTGTTTGCCGGCTACCTATACAGGTTTATTTTCGGGGGAAACTCCCCATTCACGGCAGCATCGCACCCCGAATGGCGTAAAAAATCAATGCTGCCAACAAACCCGACGCGGGCACGGTGATTATCCAGGCAGCGACTATTTTCGTAACTGCTGAGCGTTTCACTAAATGCTCGCGGTAGGTGCTATCCAGTTGAAGGCGCTCTATTTCGGCGAGCCTGGCCGGCGAGGACCGCTCTTTGAGCTGCTGCAACATTTGCTTTTGCTCTTTTAGCGTTGCCAGCTGGAAATGGTACAAAAAACCCTCAACCTGCTCGCGGTCTTCGCCCTGGTGATGAAGCTCAATTTCGTGGATTACTTTGGCATACATAGCTTTAACATGTTCGCGCAGAAAGCCCACTCCAAAGACAGCACCCACAGCGATGTGTGTGGACGAGACCGGCAGCGCAAACTGGCTGGCAATGATCACGGTAATCGCCGCCGACATAGCGATGCAGAAAGCACGGCTCTGGTCCAGGTCAGTGATTTCACTGCCTACCGTGCGCACCAGTTTAGGACCGTACAGGGCAAGCCCAAGCGCGATACCAAACGCACCGATGAGCATCACCCACAGGGGAATGGCGGCCTTGCTGGCAATATCGCCGCTCAGCAGCGCATCGTTGATAGCAGCTAGCGGCCCAATAGCGTTAGCAACATCATTAGCCCCATGGGCAAAGCTGAGCAGGCCCGCTGCGAAAATTAGCGGAATGGTGAATAGCTTGTTAATGGCACCCTTGTCGTTACGCATGGTTTGAGTCGCTTTAGCGATGATTGGACGTACTACCGCATAAACCACAACGGCAATGACCAATCCCAGCAACAGGGCGCTACCAAACTCCACTTTCCATATTTTCTTGAGCCCTTTTAGCAGCAGATAGGTGGAAAAAGTCCACGCCATGAGCCCCACTAGCAGTGGCACCACCCTCCGCGCTGCAGCCAGCTTATCTTCCTGATAAGTAATCGTCCGCTTAACCAGATAGAGAAAACCGGCGGCAATTAACCCCCCAAGCACCGGCGAGATTATCCAGCTGGCAGCAATGGCTCCCATCTGTCCCCAGTCGGCAATAGCTAAGCCACCCGCCGCAATTCCTGCCCCCAACACCCCGCCCACGATCGAGTGGGTAGTTGAGACCGGCGCGCCCAAAGCAGTAGCCACATTTAGCCAGATAGCACCGGCCAGCAGCGCGGCAATCATCAACCAGACAAACGTAGCGCTATCGCCAATCATCTGCGGATCAATGATGCCCTTTTTGATCGTGCCGACCACGTCGCCGCCGGCGATAATCGAGCCGGCAGCCTCGAATATGACCGCAAGAACGATGGCCCCGGCCATGGTTAATGCGCCGGACCCTACCGCCGGCCCGACATTGTTGGCAACATCGTTGGCGCCAATGTTGATCGCCATATAGCCGCCGATCATCGCGGCAATGACCAGCAGATAGCTGCCTTTAATTCCAACACCGACAAAAAATACGATGCCGATGATAAACAGCAGTGCAGCACCCGTGCGCAGCAGTTCCCGCCGCGCAGGCAGGGTTGCCAGCACGCTGTCATTAAGGTTGTTAGATGCCATTTGAAACCCTGATTGATACGCCTGTAGACTAAATTTTATTAGCTAGCCACTTGGACTGCTAACCTTTTTTAAAATAGATTTTTTATAACCACGGAGCCGAATTTACGCTGGCAGACTCTCTTGCCGGTGGAGAGAATAGTGGTTAACCCCCATTTCTGCATTCTGTAAACATTTTAACCCTGTTCACTGACAACAATAAGACGTTTACCAACCAAATTTTTTCGCAAAGTGGCATACGCCTGCGCGACATAAAAACAAGAAAGCATCTGCATCAATCCCAAACCAGAACAGGTTGCCGTAGCTGCTCTGTCTGCTCCTGTAGGGTGTTGATATGAGTCTCCCAGAAGCCGGTGCTACTCACCGCCGGGAAAGCGATGGGAAATGCCGGGTCATGCCAACGCTGAGCGATCCAGGCAACGTGGTGAATCATGCGCAGGGTGCGTAACGGCTCTATCAGGTGCAGTTCGCGGGCATCAAACTCGTTGAACTGTTCGTAGCCGACCAGCAGGTCACCGAGCCGGGCATTCATGTATTGGCGGTCACCGGAGAGGAACATCCACAGATCCTGAATTGCCGGACCGCTGGCAGCATCGTCAAAATCGACCAGGTGGGGCCCCGCATCGGTCCAGAGCATATTGCCGGGGTGCAAATCGCCGTGGAGACGAATTTGCTGAATTTCTCCGGTTTGGATGAACGCCTGTTTAACCTGCTCCAGCAGCTGGGCAGTAATGCTGGCGTAGTTTTCCCTCAAGTAGTCCGGCAGCAGGCTTGTTTTTAATACCTGCTCGCGGGCGGAATCGCCGAGACGCTCAACGCTAATATTTACCCTGTGTAGAAAAGGTTCGGTTGTGCCGACGGCGTGAATCCGTCCGACCAGCCGCCCGATCTGCTCCAGCTGATCAGGGTTATCCAGTTCTGGCGCCCGACCGCCGGCGTTGGGATACAGCGCAAATCGGTGGCCTGCGTAAGCAAAAAGTGTGCGGCCCAGGTGATCTGCTAACGGGGCAATCACCGGCAGTTCGATATCCGCCAACTGCTGAGTAAACCGGTGCTCTTCAAGAATCTGCTCATCGCTCCAACGACTGGGACGATAGAATTTGGCGACAATCCGCACCGGTTGCGACCGACCGGTGACGAAACCTGCGAGCTGCGGCAGTCCATCCGCCGCCGACTCCTGCTCCCCCAGGTCAATTCGATACACCCGGTTCTCATAGCTGTTCAGCGCCAGAAAGGCACCGCTACAACACAGGCCGACCGACTCAACTGCGTCCAGCAGCTGCTCTGGGGCCAAATCGGCAAACCCGGTCTCCGATCCTGCAGACTGGGGATCGCCGACGCTCGCCGGGGCTCGTTGCGGTCGCTCATTTCCTATATCTCTATTCACCCGCGAATTGTACAGCCCAACCGCAAACCGGATGAGATCCGCCACTCGTCGAGTCCAGAAGTACCGACTCAACCCCCCTGACTCAGGGTTAGTTTGGGTTTCGAATTCACCCATAGCAAACATCGCTGCTGACCCTGTTTACTGTCGGAATTACCTGCTACGATGACGAAGACGTTAGTTTGACCCTCACTATTTAAAGTACCGTAAAACATCTAAATAGCTGGATTTCGCCCCCCCCCCACGAAAAGAATGAACAATGCAGATCCTTTCACCCATCAGTTGGCCGGAGTCGCTGTATTTAGACGCGGATGCTGAATCGACAAAGCAGCTTTATCGCAACCTCCCGGCTTCCCTGGCGATTAACTTTGTACTGGCAACATTGCTGTCGTCGGTTTTATGGACCCAGGTACCCGATCCCACTCTTATTGCCTGGTTTGGGACGTTACTATTTTTAATTCTGATTAGACTATTCAGCCTATTTCTATTCAGAAAAAAAGCGCCCTGCAGTAAATCTTTAGCACCGTGGGAAAACGGATTTTTAGTGCTCTCAACCCTCACCGGGCTCCTCTGGGGAATGGCCATATGGGGTTTTGCGCCCCACGCAGACCCACGAACCCCGTTGCTAATCACCTTTACGTTGGGCGGACTGACCGCAGGGGCCGCCGCAACACTCGGTTCCCGTTTATCTGTGTTTTACGCGTATTTGTTTGTCATGGCGCTACCACTAAGCGCCTGGTATTTTTTGCAACAAAGCTATCCTGACCAGGTAATGGGAGTGATGATTATTCTCTATATAATCACTTTGATGACAGTCAGTTACGGCGCTAAACGTGATTCACTCAAATCAATCAAGTTATCGAATGAAATAGCCGACGCAAAAGAGCAAGCTGAAAGCGCTAATCAGACCAAATCTGACTTTCTTTCATCCATGAGTCACGAATTAAGAACGCCGCTTCACGCCATTATTGGATTTGCTCAACTTCTTAATTTGAATGAAATCGGCGAAAAAAACAGGGAAAAAGTCGGACATATTGTGAATGCGGGGGAACACCTAACCGCAATGGTTGACGATATTCTGGATTTCGCTCGCGTAGAAGCCGGCCACTATGAACTGACTACTGAACCAATGTCGGTTGCTGAGGTATTGGTAGACGCATGGAAACTGCTACAACCTCTAGCAGAGGAGCGCAATATTGCCCTATCCACTCCAATAGACGAAAACCAACTGGTTTATGTTTCTACCGATCGACAGCGTCTGAAACAGATATTGCTCAACCTGATGTCTAATGCAATCAAATATAACGCTCCCGGCGGCCAGATAACTTTGCTGTGTTCGACTGAAGGGAAGCAGAAAATCCGTATCTCCGTTCGAGATACCGGTCCAGGCATCCCAACGAAAAACCTGGAACGCCTTTTCAATCCTTTCGACCGCCTCGGCGCAGACAATAACAACGTGGTTGGTACCGGTATTGGCCTGGCGTTAAGCCGCTCGCTTATGGATATTCTCGGCGGCCGCCTGGGAGTCGATAGCAAGCTCGGATCTGGCAGTACCTTCTGGATCGAATTGCCCCGCTACGTCCCCCTTCCCCATGAAGCGCTTGATGATGCAACTGAACGAACAATGGATACTGCCCCGGTTGATAAGGAAGAAACCGAATACAGCACCACCATAATTTACATTGAGGATAACCTCACCAACCTGCAACTGGTAAAGGACATACTCAACCTCAGACCCAGCACCAGAATGCTCGAAGCGTTGCGAGGAGATCAGGGTTACGACCTTGTAGTAGCGCAGCAACCCGATTTAGTCTTATTAGACCTGCACCTGCCTGGACTCAATGGCGATGAAGTATTGGCCAGGCTCAAAACCAATCCCGAAACCCGAAATATTCCGGTCATTATCACCAGCGCTGACGCGTCAAAGGGGCAGGTAGAACGCCTAACTGCAGCGGGCGCACACTCCTATGTGACCAAACCTTTCACCATAGACCAGCTATTGCAGACCATTAAAGTGGCGCTGAACGAACCACTGGAAGACCAAAAAAGCGTTGTTTGATCGCCAAGCCTGATTAAGATAAAAAATGACGGTGGTTTTTCATGCGCTCAACCGACTGATCAACCAGGACGAACCAATCCTGGCTCCATATTGCCTGCTTAACCATTCCGGCCCACATTTCTCGGAATAAAAGAGTGCGTATCAAAGAGGTACCGAGCTTACATAATGGCCGGCTCCACTCATTTTGGGTTAGCATCAAACTGATTATCGCCGGGGCTGCTATCGGTCGCCATGAAGAGAAGCAGCGCAATCGGCCCTACACGGGATCAAGTAACAGAAGCAAGCAATTCTGGTCGTACTTATACCCTTGAGCCGCTCCTGCCACTAGAATCCAGAAACAACCAACCTGCCCGGTACCTGATATCAACCACTGGAATGTCCTCTACCATTGATAGCCAAGCTTAATATTGTATGTGGTCTCGGTGTCATCAAGCCCGACCGGGGTACCACCATCATATTCAATCTTCACTTCGGTGGTGGCCACGATCCCAGCGTAGATCGGAAAGCGAAATCCGGTCCACGCATTCCATACCAGGTTGTCCGTATCATCAAACTGCAACAAGCCATTTTGCCGGTGATAAAACTGCACTCTGTCAGGAATCAGGAATCGGTCAAAATCGATCATCCAACCAAGTCCCATATAATCGTCATTCTCCGCTGCATAAAAATCTTCCTTGACCCACAAGGGTCCAACGGCCGCATCGAGGTTCATCGCCTGACTTTCATAAAATTCGTAACCCACCAACGGGCCAACCATCGTGCGCAATCTGAGATCGGCGAAGCGATCGTGCTCTAATCCCAGGGTGCCCCCGTAATAGAACTTTTTATTAACAAAACGGTCGTACCGGCCGTTTAATCGCCAGTCATCATCGGTGAGATCGCCATTACTTTCTTCTCTATCATAATCTCCATAAAATTTAAGCCGATTTTCTAGTCGGCGAAAGGTCGTCGCGAAATCTGCATCGTATTCGTCTTTATCCGAATTTCCCCGTTCACGTTTCAGAACAACATTGACATTACCGCTCCAGTTCAGGCCCTCACCCAGTCGCCAGGGCTCGGGGTTGATTTGGGCCACCTCACCCACTGAGAATGTCTCAACCACCCCTGATTCACTGGAACTCTGCAGACCTGTTTCAGTATTTTTGGCGCTCTTCATTTTACGGGTTTCGCCGCTCTCCAGTAGCACCGTCACAGGCTCATCTACAATCAGCTCGCTAACCTCTGCCCACTTAACTTTGATCACACCGGCATAGGAAGTCTCAAAATTAATCGCGTCACCACTATTTTCATTGACAACCTTGCCCAGTAAACGGGAGCCATCTTTCATAATAATTTCATCCGCATTCGCTGAAAACCCAGCCAATAGCAAGGCAATAAAACCTGGTAACAACAAGGTTAAACGACCTTCATAACCTTTGGACAAACCCACTATCAATCTCCTGACGGTACACACTATTCTTAAATAGAAAAAGGCGGCCGAGATATTACTCAATCTCCCTCCAATTACCAGACCCACAAGCGAGAACCTGCTTGTTTATCGCAACAATTTAACTACCTGACGAAGCCCCACCCCTAAGACAGGCACAGATTGATCATCGCCGACAAAGCTGGCTAAAGCGGCAGCGCCCGTGCTACTTGAACGTGGAGTTGGTTCTATGCCGGCGGGCTGGGACGGATAACGAACCAGAGAGCCCTGAGAGACCACCAAAACTGTGCAAGCACACACTAGAAAAACACTTGGCAGCCGGACCAATCTTTAAACCAAAAACCAGCAATTTCAATCGATCACGCCAACGATTGCTCTACTAATTCGTTAAGCCGTCGGCGCATTCCATCCCGGCCAAATGCAGTTTCCGCTCGTTGAAATAGCCGATCGCCAAGTTGCTTTTTTTGCTCAGCACTCAGACCTGCAATGCTCAGCATTTCATTAGCGACACCCTCTACATCACCGGGTTTACAAAGCGGACAGCAATCGGCAACCACTTCGCCGATACCCCCCGCATTGGTCACCACCAGGGGCACTCTGGCAATCATTGCCTCAATCAGCACCATGCCAAAGCCTTCATGAACCGACGTCAGCACAAACTGATCAAACGCGGGCATTATTTGCCACGCATTTTCCAGCGACCCGGTGAAGGTCACTGCGGTGGCTATTCCTAGCTCCTCCGCCAGTGCTGTCAATTTATTTCTCTTCGAGCCATCGCCAACGATCACCAGGCGGGCACCGGGAATGTCACGGCGAACGATGGCAAAGGCCCGCAATAACGTGGATTGATCTTTACTTTTAGACAGCCGACCGACGTGGCCGAAAACAATTTCTTCCTCACCCAATCCCAGTTGTCGACGGGCCTGATCACGGGACGGCAATTTACTGGCAATGGTGGCCACATCCATCACGTTGTGAAGGGTAACCACTCTACCCGGCCCTGGCTGCGCCGGAGGCTCTGCAGACTTTGAATTCGCGGGCAAATTGAGGGAATGACGGATATCGTCAGCAACGGCTCTGGATACCCCAACAAAAGTGGCTCGAGACAGCATCCGCTTATAAAAAAGTTTCCGCCAGGAAGAGGTTATTTGATGAAGCCCATGAATCACTGCCAGCTGAGTGAAATGGGGATAGAAAAGATATAGCAGCCCCATCACCTGGTGTGATTTAAACCGATGGGCGATAACCAGGTCGACACGCTCCTCACGACAAATAGCGCGCAACCGCCAGGCCGCCCGCAGGCGCCAGCACAGCATTTTTTTATTGAAACCTAAAAACAGCACTCGTTCGGCCGGAATATCTGGCTGTAGCGAGTTAGCCGCCGGAAGGTCGCCGCGTAGCAGCACTGAAATGCGTCGAAACTGAGGGGGTTCAAGCACGGCCAGGTATTCATTAGAAACCTGCAGCAATGACGCGTGACTATTCCTTAAATCGAGCACCACCAGGGCGCGCGCAGGGGTGCTAGCCATCCGGATTAACCCCGGTGATGGCGATCATTACAGTCACCTGGTTAGCGAAAACTGGCGTTGATAGACTCCAGCGCCTCTACACCGGGATTGAGCCGATCGTAATTGAGTGACGAAAGGGGCTCATCGACAGTTTTCATGATGTCGTGAAAATCAGTGACATCGGGGTTCACATAGAGCATCCCGGTAGCAATTTTGCCCTGCTCCTGACAATCAAGCAGGTAATTGATGGCTTTCTTACGATCATAGGGGTCATAGTCTTCATCAAGCTTGTGCAGATTCAACACCGAGCCATCGTGCATTTTTACCTGAGTCCCCGTGCCAGGCTCATAATCAACCCTGATAGTTTTAGCGTAGGGCACATAATCGGCGGTAACCACCGGCACATCATGCTCACGAACATATTCGTAGCTGCGCGTGGAGCCTTCATGATTGTTAAACGTTACGCAGGGTGAAATGCAGTCAATCATGGCGAAACCGGGGTGACTCAGCGCACCTTTGATTAACGGCACTAACTGCTTTTTATCACCGGAAAACCCCCGAGCCACGTAGGTGGCACCCAACTGCAGCGCCATCTGAATTAAATCAATTTGGTCAAAGGGATTGGGCACTCCGCCTTTACTGGCAGAACCAAAATCGGCGGTGGCGGAAAACTGGCCTTTAGTCAGGCCATAAACACCGTTGTTCTCGACCATGTAAAGCATATTGAGTCGACGGCGAACGATATGGCTAAATTGGCCAAAACCAATAGAAGCCGTATCGCCATCGCCAGAAACACCGATGTAGACCAGGTCTTTGTTCGCAATGTTGGCCCCGGTGACAACTGACGGCATCCGCCCGTGAACGGAGTTAAACCCATGGGAAGCGCCGAGAAAATAGGTAGGGGTTTTCGAGGAACAACCGATACCGCTGATTTTTGCTATCCGGTGCGGCGGCAGATCAAGCTCGTAGCAGGCCTGGATCAGTGCCGCACTAATAGAGTCGTGACCACACCCGGCGCAGAGGGTGGAAATACTGCCCTCGTAGTCACGTCGAGTGAAACCCAGCTCGTTTTTTGCAATAGCTGGGTGGGTAACTTTGGGTTTGATATAACTCATTTTAAAGGGTCATCCTTCACGCATCAGGCAGAGAGTCGCTGCCTGGAACCGCCGTTATCGACATGGCCAGAAATGGTAGCAACCAGAAATTCAGCCGTCACCGGCATACCGTCATAGTGGGTCACCGAGATCAGTTTAGCCGGGTTGACGTCGCCTTCAATCATCAGCATCGAGCGCATCTGTGCGTCGCGGTTCTGCTCGATCACCAACACCCGCTCATGGCTGTTGATGAACTGCCAAACCTCGTCACCGAATGGAAAGCTGCGCAGGCGTATCTGATCAAATAAATGACCCTGCCTTTGTAGCTCCTCCAGGGTTTCAGGCATGACCTCTGCGGTGGTGCCGAAAAAAAGCACCGCATCCGGCCGACCTTTATCTTCAATTATCGCCGGGGGCACCAGGGTGGCTGCGGTCCTGAATTTAACCAGTAACCGCTCCATGTTTTCCTGATATTCAGGGCCCTTCTCGGTATAGCCACCATATTTGTTATGGCCAGACCCCCGGGTGAAAAAAGCCCCTTTGGTCGGATGAGTGCCCGGATAGGTTCGATAAGGAATACCATCGCCATCAATATCAAGGTAGCGATAAAATTCAAAACCCTCTTCGAGCATTTCGTAATTAGCAACTTTGCCGCGATCCCAGGAATAATCCGGGTCGATAGTCAACGGCTCACTGACAGAGTCATTCATGCCCAGTTCAAGCTCACTGACCAGAATCACCGGGGTTTGCAGCCGTTCAGCCAGGTCAAATGCCAGCATGGAAAAATCAAAACACTCTTTCGGTGTAGAAGGCAGCAGCAACACATGGCGGCTATCACCGTGGGATGCATAAGCACAGGCCATTAAATCAGATTGCTGATTGCGAGTAGGCATACCCGTCGAAGGGCCGCAGCGCTGCACATCCACCAGTACCGCCGGGATCTCCGCATAATAGGCTAACCCAAGAAATTCACTCATCAGTGAAATACCGGGACCACTGGTGGCGGTAAATGCTCGCGCACCGTTCCAGTTAGCGCCAATCACCATGCCGATCGCAGCCAGCTCGTCTTCGGCCTGGGCTACGCCAAACAACCTGCGTCCAGTTTGCGGATCAATCCGCAGTTTTTCCGCATATTTAGTATAGGCATCAATCACTGAAGTAGAGGGAGTAATCGGATACCAGCCGGCAACCGTCGCACCCGCATAAACAGCGCCCAGCCCCACCGTTGAATTACCATCAATAAGAATTTTGTCGCCGACCAGGTCGCGCCGCTCTACCCGTAAGGGCAGCGGACAATCGTAAAATTTAGCCGCATAATCGTAACCGGTTTGCAGAGCATCGATGTTAGTCTCGATGATCTTGTCCCTGCCCTTGAACTGCTCCCCAAGTAAATCACAGAGCACTTCAAACTCAATACCCAGCAAAGCACTGAGCGCACCTGCATAGATGATGTTTTTGAAGAGCTGACGGTGCCGCGCCTGCTCATATTTGGCCACGGTAATCTGAGTCAGCGGTAGGCCGATATAGTTAATATCATCCCGGCGGCCGTGGGGGTTTAATGGCTTCGTCGAGTCGTACACCAGGTAACCACCGGGCACCACGTCAGCAACATCCTGCTGAAAGGTCTGAGAGTTCATCGCCACCAGCACATCAACGCTACCGCGACGGCCGGTGTGACCCTTTTCACTCACCCGAATTTCGTACCAGGTCGGCAGCCCCTGAATATTGGATGGAAAAATGTTTTTCGGTCCGACAGGCAAGCCCATCCGGAAGAAACTTTTAGCGATTAAAGAATTAGCACTGGCAGAACCCGAACCATTAACGTTGGCAAACCGTAAAACCAGTTCGTTTACTCTATTCAAGTCCGACATATCCCACCTGCCTGGGGCAATTTGAGGATTGATTTTTGCATATCCCACGCACTCGTCGGACAACGTTCCGCACACAGCCCGCAGTGCAGGCAGACGTCTTCATCTTTCACCATCACCCTGCCGGTCTTAACCTCACTGCTCACGAAAAGATCCTGGGCCAGGTTGGTAGACGGGGCCATCAGGCTTTGCCGCAGTAGTTCTTCCGGCGCATCTTCAATAAAAGTAATGCAGTCGGTGGGACATATATCAACACAGGCATCACATTCGATACAGAGCTTCTCGGTAAAGACCGTCTGCACGTCACAATTCAAACAGCGCCGAGCTTCTTCGTAAGCCTGCTCCGCGTCAAACCCTTTCTCCACTTCCAGGCTCATCGATGACAACGCCGCCTTAAGTTCAACTTGCGGCACGATTCGGCGTTGAAGCCCGTCATAAGCGTTGCTGTAGCTCCAGTCATGCAAGCCCATTTTCTGGCTGATTAAGTTAACCCCTTTCACCGGCCGCTCACGAATGTCCTGACTGCTGCAGTGGAGGTCGATTGATATCGCGGCTGCATGACCATGGGCAACCGCAGTAATGATATTTTTTGGACCAAACGCCGCATCACCGCCAAAAAACACGTTCGGCAAACTCGACTGGTGGGTCAGCTCATCCACAATCGGCATATCCCGGTCATCAAAATCGATGCCGATGTCGCGCTCTATCCACGGGAAAGCATTACTCTGACCAATGGCCACCAACACATCATCGCAGGCAACGGTGACCGGCACTTCATCCGTCGCGATTAATTTGCGTCGGCCATTGTCATCATACTCGGCACGAACTTTCTGAAATTTCATCCCCACCAGCTTGCCGTTTTCGCTCAGATATTCCAGCGGCTGATGGTAGTTCAGAAACGGGATACCCTCGGCCATGGCATCCTCTTTTTCCCACTCCGAGGCTTTCATCTCTTCAAAGCCACTGCGCACGGTAATGGTGACCTCTTCGCCACCCAGGCGGCGCGCGGTACGACAACAGTCCATCGCCGTGTTGCCACCGCCAATCACCACCACCCGCTTACCCACCTTTTCGGTATGGCCAAAATGAACGCTGGATAGCCAGTCGATGCCAACATGGACGTTATCTGCCACTGCTTCAGCACCCGCCACATCGAGCCAGTTACCGCGCGGCGCACCGGTACCGATAAAAATAGCGTCAAAACCTTCCTCGAGCAGTGCAGCCAAACTGGTGATCTCGGTACCAAAATGGGTTTTCACCCCCATATTGAGGATCTGATCCACCTCTTCGTCGAGCACTTCAGCCGGCAGCCGAAAACTGGGAATCTGCACCCGCATGAAGCCACCGCCGCGACGTTCGCGCTCATACAGCTCGATGTCATAACCTAATGGCATCAGGTCGCGGGCGACCGCCAGTGACGCAGGACCCGCACCGATCAGCGCAATACGCTTGCCATTTTTCTTTTTTGGGATTTCCGGCATACGCTGACCGATATCACCCTTGTTATCCGCAGCGACACGTTTTAACCGACAAATTGCAACCGGCTTTTCTTCCACCCGGCCACGACGACAGGCCGGTTCGCAAGGTCGATCGCAGGTGCGCCCGAGCACTCCAGGAAAAACGTTGCTGTGCCAGTTGAGCATGTAAGCGTCGGAGTATCGCTCCGCCGCGATCAACCGAATATATTCCGGCACATTGGTATGAGCGGGGCACGCGTGCTGACAATCCACCACTTTCTGGATGTAGTCCGGGTCTCTGATATCGCTTCGTTTCACAGAATTTTACTTTTAATAAAAGAATGAAGAAATTAACCGCGTAATGTAAGTGGGCAACCGGCTTTGGGTCAAGATAAGCACCACTTAAAAACCCTTAAGATTATTGCTCTGGCTGCGGATTCCGCCAGTCGACAAATTCCCGCAGCACTGCGGTAGCAAAAGAACCGGACGGCAACCCAAATTCCACCACCAAACCCCCTTCGCCCCAACGCCACTCCAGGCCACTCAAATCAAGTCGCAGGGGACGACGCTCCTGACGCAGCCCTGCAGCGGAAAGACCTTCGACTAATTCAGGAAATCGCTCGGGCAACTGCTGCTCAAACACGGCAACTTCACCGGCAGCCGGGCTCTCACCTTTCCCCCATAGCGGCCCACTCATGAGCACGTCACCGCTATCAAGGCGTTGTTGCACGGTCATGTCAATTTCCTCGGCAACAAAAAAACTGCGGCTACCGGCCAGCATCATTACCTCACCAGACAATGGCAGAGTCCAGTTAGCCAACTGCACCCGCTCGGCAAGCAGCTGGTTAAACAGATGGCTACGGGCAGATGAGATCAACAACCCCTTCAGCTGCCGATTCCTCACCTTCTTCGTGCCGGCAAACATCGCCAACGCCTGGTCGACGTTATCGCCGTAACGGCCAAACCGCTGTTCACCAAAATAGTTCGGGCAACCGGAATCACGCAATTGCCG
>QNFC01000009.1 GCA_003645395.1 Gammaproteobacteria bacterium | reverse complement strand
TTACCCGACTCTTTGTCTTTAATATAGACACACTCACCCGCCGTATTAAACGCCCAGCCGTGATAGGAACAGACAAACTGCTTGGCATTGCCTTTGCGGTGGTGGACGATCCGCGCACCCTTGTGGGTACAGGAGTTGATATAAGCACCTAACTCACCGTCCGCGTCACGCATCACCACAATCGGCTGACGACCCACCCAGCTGGTGTAGTAGTCGTTGGGATTCGGGGCCTGACTCTCCAGCCCGACAAACACCCAGTTACGCTCGAAGATGTATTTCATCTCCAGCTCAAATACCTGCTCATCGCGAAAGACATCGCGGTGGAGCAGGTACTCGCCGGCGTCCGCATCTTCGCGGAACAGCAGGTCAATATCGCTAACTTTTAGTTGTTCGGGTTGCATGATGTTTCCTCTTTAAATACCGCCAGCGTTGAACACTTCTATACACAGAGTTATCACTATCGCTCCAGTTGTACGCAGGCCTTGAAAACCTTCAGAAAAACAGAGTAATAGCCTCTCAATTACGCCGGCTTGTCTACAGCAAATGCCATCATAGCATCCGACAACTGAAACTGGATATCGCTCGTCCGGTCACGCATACTTAGCCTTAATAAGAGAGTTATTAACCGCGAATAACAGCGTTTAACCAGGGGAAATTAAGTGGTCAGCAGATCCGAAAACTCTGCGTCTTCTTTCGTAGATGCAGAACAGCCTGTTGCGGATCAGCTGCGGCGATTTCGCGCCATCCGCTGCTTTTCTCGTGACCAGGTTGCGCCATTATCTGTTGAGGATATGGGCCTGCAGGCGATGGCCGATGCCAGCCCGCCGAAGTGGCATCTTGCCCACACCACCTGGTTTTTTGAAACCTTTATCCTCGAACAGTTTGAACCGGGATTTAAGCCTTTTAACCCTCAGTTTCGCCACCTGTTCAACTCCTATTATGAAACTGTCGGTACGTTTCACCCGCGCCCGCAGCGTGGACTTTTATCTCGACCCTCCGTGGCCGAGGTGCTCGACTACCGTGCGAATATCGAGCAACGCCTGCAGACGTTAGTCGAGCAGTGCGATAAGCGCACCTGGCAGACTATCGAACCGTTGATTTTACTCGGTACCCACCATGAGCAGCAGCACCAGGAACTCCTGTTTACCGACACTCTCTACAACTTCAGTCTCAATCCACTCGCGCCGACCTACCGCAACCACCAGGGTGGACTGTCAGTCGCCCCCGAGAGCCATAGTCCATTAACCTTCACCGATTTCGATGGCGGCCTGCACGAAATTGGCGCCGACAGTAGCGATTTCAGTTTCGACAATGAATCACCACGCCACCCGGTCTACCTGCAGCCCTACCGCCTTGCCAACCGCCTGGTAACCAACAGCGAATATTTGGAATTCATTGAGGACCAGGGCTACCAAACCGCCGTGCTTTGGCTCTCTGACGGCTGGGCAAAAATTCAGAATGAGCAATGGCAGCAACCTCTTTATTGGCAACAAACAGAAGAGGGTTGGCGAGAATTTTCACTTTACGGATTACGGCCGCTCGACCTCGCTGCGCCAGTTAGCCATTTGAGCTACTTTGAGGCTGATGCCTTCGCCACCTGGGCCGGTAAACGGTTACCCACCGAGGCGGAGTGGGAACAGGCGGCGGCCGGTCAACCCATCGCTGGCAATCTACTCGACTCAGATCATCTCAAACCGGTACCCAGCGCCGCCAGTGATGGCATACAACAGCTCTACGGCGATGTCTGGGAATGGACCGCTTCTCCCTACAATCCTTACCCCGGGTTCAAAGCGCCGGCGGGACCCGTGGGTGAATATAATGGCAAGTTCATGTGCAACCAGATGGTCCTGCGCGGTGGCTCCTGCGTCACACCGGCTGACCATATTCGCGCCACTTATCGAAATTTCTTCCCCGCAGATGCTCGCTGGCAGTTCTCCGGGATACGTCTTGCCGACTGGATTTAAATTAAGCTTATGGATGCGAAAACAAATATAGCGCTCGAACTGATCGACCTCGAACCAGAACTGGAGGATTTTCGCCAGGCCGTGGTCGAGGGCCTATCGACTAGCCCGCAAAAAACCCTGCCCTGTAAATTTTTTTACGACGCTGCCGGATCGGCCCTGTTTGACCAGATATGCGAACTCGACGAGTACTACCCAACCCGCACCGAGATCGGCATTCTGCGAGAGTGTGTCGACGAACTGGCCACGCTCATCGGTGACAACCGTTTACTGGTGGAATACGGCAGCGGCAGCAGCGTGAAAATTCGTATCTTGCTCGACCAGCTGCCTCTGGCCGCTTACATGCCGATTGATATTTCCCGCGAGCACCTGCAGCAGTCAGCCGAACGCATTGCCAACGATTACCCGAAACTGGCCGTCCTGCCGGTATGTGCCGATTACAGCCAGCTGACCGACCTGCCGATTTACGCGGCCAACCCAGAACTGCGCAAAGTTGGGTTTTTCCCCGGTTCCAGCATTGGCAACTTTACCCGCGACGAAGCCCGCCATTTTTTACAGAATGTCGCCCGACAATTACAGCCCGGCGACGGTTTCATTGTTGGCGTTGACCTGAAAAAAGACCCGCAAATATTGCACGCCGCTTATAACGATGCAAAGGGAATCACCGCCGCATTTAACCTTAACCTGCTATCACGCATTAACCATGAACTCGGCGCCAAACTTGACCCTGATGCGTTTAATCATGAAGCCAGCTACAACCATGAGCATGGCCGTGTCGAGATGCACCTGGTGAGCAAAACTGAACAGCAGATCAAGCTCGGAAATGATCAGTTCAACCTCGCCAGCGAGGAGAGCATCCACACTGAAAACTCGCATAAATATGATGTCGAAGAGTTTCAGCAACTCGCTCGCGCGGCCGGTTTTAACCCGGCCAAAGTATGGACTGATGAAAACCACTGGTTCAGTATTCATTACCTGGAACGCTAGAGACCCTTCGGGCCTGAACAAGCGTTACCAGGCACGCCGACCCGACCGCCCAGCAACCCAGCAACCCGGTAAAACTAAGCCAGAAAGTCAGTCCACCAATCGACACCACGCCGCCATTAAATGCCGTGCCTGCGGCCACCCGGTAACCGGCGAGCAGTTCCGCATCGAGGTGGCTGGTCGCCACGGCCACCGGGTCAACAATCCCCACAGCATTGAATTTTTAGTCGGTTGTTTTAGCCAGGCCGATGGATGTCTCGCCGCCGGAAACCCCTACCGACTGCATAGCTGGTTCCGCGGCTATCAGTGGCAAATAGCCCTGTGCCGTCAATGTGGCGCTCACCTCGGCTGGTATTTCAGCCAGACCGGCGAAAGCCCTTTCTACGCACTCATTTTCAATCGCATGACTGATTGACCGCTCGGCACAACATTACGCCTTCGCGGCAGAGCGCATCGCCATTTGCGCCAGCAGTACCGACCCAAAACAACCGGCTAATACCATGACGCCGCCGACCAGATGACTCGGCAATAATTGCTCCCCGAGGAACCCGACCGACATCAGCACCGCGATCACCGGCACCGTATTCATATACAGCATTGCCTCGGTAGGCCCCACCACTTTCACCGCAAAGTTCCAGGCAAGCATCGCCAGTACGCCGGGGAAAATAGTGATATAGGTCATGCCCGCAATTGCCTGCCACCCCCAACGCGCCGGCACCGTCTGGCTCTCCCACCCCGCCAACGGCACCGCAATCAGCGCCGCCCAGATGGTAATCATGGTGGTCAACTCCAGCACGGTTCGCTGGGTCATCACTTTTCGACCGACCACCGAGTAGGCGGCAAAGCTCACCGTCGCTAACATGATCAATAAATCTCCGCGTGCCAGTTCGGCGGCTGCTACGGCTTGCCAACTGCCCTTGCTAACAATGACTACCACACCCGCTAACGAGAGCAGGCCTGCAAATAATTGACTCCGTTTTAACGGGCTGCGCAAATAAATCGCTGCCATAATCATGGTTACCAGCGGCGCGGTGGCGTGGATCAGGCTGGTATTGATCACACTGGTCATACGCACCCCAAAATAGAGCAGACCCTGGTAGCCAACGACTCCGGTTAACGCCAGAAATAGCCCGACCCCCAACGGCCGCCACTGCAGTCGCTGGTCTGGCTCGATCATCCGCAACAACAAAAAAAACAGTCCCGCTGACGCCGAACAACGAATCGCCACCACGTGCCAACCACCCAAATAATCGCTCATCATCTGCGCCACAACCATGTTGCCCGCCCAGAAAAAGCAGGCCGCAGTCAAGGCCAGGTGAGCTTTCGCCCGCACTGAAATCATTTTTTTATTCTCGGTTTACTTGAAACGGCGCCGTTGGCCATCCGCTCTGGCGAGCCGCTATATAATCACCCAATCACTATAACGCGATGACCGCGACAAGACCTAACAGGAAGACGATGCATAAATTATTCGGTTTACTCACTCTGCTCGTGAGCACCTTACTGATTACCGGCTGTTCTGATCCGGTAACCGAAAAACCGGCAGCGGCCACCAACGGCGAACCAGCACGGACCTACGAATGGAAAATGGTCACTACCTGGCCGAAGAACTTCCCCGGCCTGGGCACCAGCGCCAACGAGCTGGCAGAGGCGATCGAAGCCATGAGTGGTGGTCGCCTGAAAATTAAAGTCTATGGGGCCGGTGAGCTAGTGGGACCGTTTGAATCCTTCGATGCGGTTTCTCGCGGCACCGCAGAGATGGGCCACAGCGGCGCGTATTACTGGAAAGGCAAGGTCGAGGCCGCGCAGTTTTTCTCCTCTGTGCCGTTTGGCCTTACCGCTCAGGAGATGAACGGCTGGCTCTATTTTGGTGGCGGTCTGGAACTGTGGCGTGAACTCTATGCCCCCTTTGGCATTATCCCTTTCCCCGCCGGTAACACTGGCACGCAGATGGGCGGCTGGTTTAACAAGGAGATCAACAGCGTCGCCGACATCAAAGGGCTCAAAATTCGCATGCCGGGTCTCGGCGGCGAGGTGCTGACCCGCGCCGGGGCCACCACCATCAACCTGCCTGGCGGCGAGATATTCACCGCCCTGCAATCGGGCGCCATCGACGCCACCGAGTGGGTCGGACCCTACAATGATCTGGCTTTTGGCCTGCACAAGGCGGCTCGCTATTACTACTACCCCGGCTGGCATGAGCCTGGCTCGACCATCGAGTTGCTGGTTAATCGCGACGCCTACAACGCCCTGCCAGCAGACCTGCAGGAAATCATTACCCAGGCTGCCACCCAGGCCAACTTACGAATGCTGGCGGAGTTCACCGCCCGCAACAGCGCCGCGCTGGCAACGCTGATTAACGAACATGGCGTGGAGCTACGGGCGTTTCCACCGGCGGTGCTTGAGGAACTACAGCAGCATAGCCAGGCGGTGTTCCAGGAGCTCGTCGACCGGGATCCGGCATCGGCAAAGGTCTTTGAATCTTTCAGCAAATATCGCCAACAGGTAATGGAGTGGCACGCCATTTCTGAACAGGCAATTATGGCCACTCGGCCCATTCCCAACTCGGCTGACTAGAGAGAAAGATGATGATGAACCTGCGGCCAGCTCTATTCGGATTACTAACACTGCTAGCCACTGCCACTACCCACGGGGCTGAATTTAACTGGAAATACGCCACCGTGGTCCCGCCCAATTTTCCGGTATTTGGCACCGGTGCCAATCGCCTCGCCAAAGCGATCGAAACCATGAGCCAGGGACGTATTTCGGTGAAGGTCTACGGCGCAGGTGAATTGGTGAACGCGTTTGAGGTCTTCGACGCGGTCTCTCGCGGCACGGTTGAGATGGGCCAGGGCGCGCCCTATTTCTGGAAAGGCAAAATTCCCGCCGCTCAACTACTGGCGACCACACCGTTTGGCATGACCGCCGAAGAGAGCAACGCCTGGTTTCTTTATGGCGGCGGCATGGAACTTTGGCGGGAAGCCTACGCACCCTTTGGCATTTACCCGGTGCTTGGCGGCAACACCGGCCCGCAAATGGGCGGCTGGTTTAACAAAGAAATCAATTCGTTAGCAGATTTACAGGGGCTAAAAATTCGTGTGCCAGGCCTCGGCGGCGAAGTCTATAGCCGCGCCGGGGCCACCACCGTCAACCTGCCGGGATCCGAAATATTCCCGGCACTGCAAGCCGGCACTATCGACGCTACGGACTGGATTGCGCCTTATAACGACCTGGCGTTTGGCCTCAACAAAGCCGCCCGTTACTACTACTGGCCGGGCTGGCACGAACCTGGCGGCACCATCGAAGTGCTCTTTAACCAGGAGGCGCTTGATGGATTGCCTGACGACCTGCGGGAAATCGTCGTGCGGGCGGCGGAGGCTTCGGGCCATGAAGTCCTGGCCGACTTCACCGCCAACAATCACCGCGCGCTGCAGGTGCTACTGGCAGATGACAAAGTTGAGCTGAAGCAGTTCCCGCCGCAGGTCATCGAAAAATTTCGCGAACTCACGTCAGAGGTGATTCAGGAGCTCATCGACAGTGATCCGCTGGCGGCCCGAATCCATCAATCGCAAACAGAATTTTTCGATCAGGTCACTGCGTGGCAGCGAATCTCAACCCAAAAGTTGATGGACGCAAGAATGCCGGCCAATGATCAACCTGCAGAGGCTAAATCGGAACCCATCGATAACAAATAATCTGCGCGCTGGACAAGCAAGTCAGCGTCCAGTGCGATCAATAGTGCTTTCCCCGTCTTCTGCTGTTTAAAAACGCCCATATCAGGCAAAGCACCACTGAGCAGCTGATAGTCGTGCAGCAGGCGGGATAACTGAAGCCGTTGGGCGTGGCTGAAACGCCAGCGTTGTAAATAAGGCTGCAGAGCCACTTCACCTATAACTGGTCGCGGCAGTGTCATCGCCAGGCTGTGTAATTCGTCTATTACCCCTGCTAATGGTTCGAGCAGTTCGACCATTCGTTCACCAATCACGCCTTCATCCAGTCGCGTCGCAGGGTGGCCCCTGTTATCAGAAACCACCTTCAAACACTGCACCAACTCCCCGGTGACAAAACGACACGCGGTCGGATAAAACCCGCTGGCTTCCATGTCTACTGCAGCATCCCCAGGGTATTCCTGCGCCGGGGTGGCCACGGTAATCAATTCATGTCGGGGAATATCTGCCTGCAAAACCTGAGGCGGATACCAGCATAATCCGGAGCTCTGATCCGTGATTTTACTAGCCAGAAAAGCAGTACCCAGTGGCAGGTCGCCATGCCCGGCAATACCAACGTTAACCCATGCAGCGGCACTCGGTGCTGATCCCTCCGCCAACAGAGACTCCATCGCCAGCAGGGTTACGCCACTGGCCATCGCCACCGAGCCCACGCCGGTCACCAGTAAATTTATCTGTGCATTCCCATACCGGCGAAACCCCGCCACCGGTGGCTTACCGCTCAAGCCAAAATGACGGATGATCGGCTTTGCTTCGGCCTGCAAAGCAACCAGCAGGTTAATCATAGACTTTGCTCACTAGCGGGCGTTGGCTGCACTGGCGCCAAATCCGTCAACGTTCGCAAAACCTCCCGCAACCGTTGAGCTTCTGCGTGCCGTCCGCGCTTGAGAACGCCAGCAACATAAATTTCAGTTTTGTCGGTCAGCACTGCCAGCGCCGCCTGATACTGCTCAGCACTCAATTGAGTCTGCTGCAACAGCCGTTGTAACGCGCGGATGCGAAATCGGTCCATGCCCCAAAAGGCGTTCGAGAGTTGGTCCGTGTGACCACCATATTTTTTTATCTGCGGCTCCTTCACTAAAGCCACCGGGTAGCGGGCGGCAATCCGCAACCACAAATCATAATCTTCACAGGCCGGCAGCTGCTCGTCGAACAGGCCGACCGCTGACCAGACACTGCGGTGCACCAGAATCGACGAAGGCGACATAGCGCACAGTGGCAAGCAATCATCGAACACATCACCCTCGGGTTTAACATGGCGCTTGCCTGAATTTACTCGACGCCCGTTGCGAATCCAGATCTCCTCGCAGTGGCAAACTCTGACCTCCGGGGTTTCTCGCAGACGCTGAAACTGGCGTTCCAGCTTACCCGGCATCCACTCGTCATCGCTATCGAGCAGGGCGATCCAGGGCTGATCCGCCTGACCGATGCCGACATTACGCGCACTGCTAACGCCGCGATTTGGCTGCCACAAATAGTCGACCTGCGGGTAGGCTTGCTGCAGAGCCAGGCCAGTGCCATCGGTCGAGCCATCATCAACCACAATCACCTGTTGCGGTGGCAACGTCTGTGCGTAAACTGAGGCCAACGCCCGCAGCAGTAATTCACGGCGGTTGAAGGTGGGAATCACCACACTGACTCCAGCATCCGCCGCATCTGCTGCTGAATTTTCTTTCAACTTAAATGGACCTGTAACCAATCACCGAGTTTGATGGCCTGACTTTGTTGCAAACCGGAGAACTCGGGTACCAAATTAATACCAAACAGAATTTCACCCTCGGCATCAATGCGAAACTCCCGCAGTGTCGTTAAAGGTTCTCGTCTGCGATGTTTTTCACCAGTAAGTTGATCAGTCGTAATCACCATGCAGCGACCACAAGGTTTGGCATTCACCAGTCGCAACCCATCGATAGTGAGCGCAGCCCATCCGTCTTCGGCAAAGGCCTCCAGCAACTCACCCCCTTCAACCACCAGATTAGGCCTGAAACGACTCATCGGCACCGCATCAGCCCCTTTCTTGCTGAGTCGTCGGTTTAGCTCATCAAGCGAAGCCGTTGAGGTCAACAGCAGCGGATAGCCATCGGCAAAACCGACCAGATTATTCATAAAACCGTTCACTAGCCTTCGACAGTCTTCGGGCATGTAAACCAGATGGCAGGATTGACCCAGATAATCAGACAACCAGCGGTCAACTTCTTCGCCTGCACTTTTAGCAAGGCAACTATCCTGCCAAACCTGCACGGTCAACGCCGGAGCACCTGCCCCAGGGATACGTACAGCGATGACCTCGCCCGCCAGGTTTTCCAGCTTCAATCCATCCGCCACCGGCATTGCGGACAACGTAGCCATTTTTGGACATTGCCGTTGAGTAATAAATCCGCCTTTATCATCGACGATCATCCACCGCCGGTCACCTTGCAGGCCCGCTGCATCTAGAGTCAGTTGTTGCTGACTGCGGGCGCGAAGAGATTTCACCGGATAATTAAATAATCCGTCTACCGTGACCTTCATATTTCAAAAACACCTCTTAACAAAGAGCGATAACCGACAACACCGAAGCGAAAACAAGGTAGGATCCAGATAACACCCAATTACCCAACATCAGCAGGATTAGAGAAAAACATGCCAGCCAAACTGACCGACGCGCTCACACTACCCTGTGGGCAGATCATACCGAATCGAATCATGAAATCGGCGATGACTGAAGGACTGGCCGACGCTAATGACCATGCTACAAGCCGCCATTTAAATCTCTATCGGCGATGGTCTCACGGTGGTGCAGGGTTACTGATTACCGGGAACGTGATGATCGACCGCCGTTACCTGGAAAAAGCCGGTAACGTGGTGATCGAGAATGAATCCGGACTGGAAGCTCTACAGGCATGGGCTAAAACCGGCCAGGAAGGGGGCAATCAGTTGTGGATGCAGATTAGCCACCCTGGCCGCCAGTGCGCCAAACTCAATAACAAACAGCCAGTATCCGCCTCAGATGTACAACTGCATCTTGCCGGTGGCTTTGGCAAACCACGATGGCTTGAGAGCGCAGAAATCGAAGAGATTATCCAGCGCTACGCCACCACTGCGGAGATCGCGAAAAAGGCAGGATTTAGCGGCGTGCAATTGCATGGCGCCCATGGCTATCTGATCAGTCAGTTTCTGTCGCCGGTGACGAATCGTCGGACTGATCAGTGGGGGGGGCCCCTGGAGAACCGCGCTCGGCTGTTGTTACGGTCGGTCGAGGCGACCCGCGAGCGGGTGGGGAAGGGTTTCCCAATTAGCATCAAATTAAATTCTGCCGATTTTCAAAAAGGCGGTTTCACCCTCGACGAATGCGTACAGGTCGTCACCTGGCTTAACGAAGTCGGAATCGACCTGTTGGAAATATCCGGCGGTAGCTATGAGGCCCCGCAGCTGATGGGATTTGCTGGCGATAAAGCAAAAACAGAATTACCGCCCCGGCAAAGCACCCTCGACCGCGAAGCCTATTTTCTTGACTACACCCAGGCCATTCGCAAGGTCGCCACCATGCCGGTGGCGGTTACCGGAGGGTTTCGCAGTTTAAGAGTGATGCAGGATGCTCTGGCGGCTGGTGAACTGGATATGATCGGCATGTCCCGACCCTTCGCCGCCGATCCAGAACTTGCCAGAGGGCTTCTTGATGGCTCCCTGCAGCAAGTACCCGCTATTGAACAAGATAAGCGCCTCGGACCGGGGTTTCTCAGCCAGAACAGCAGAATCGGCATCGTAAAAATGATTACCATGCAGGGTCAGGTCGGCTGGTTTGCCGAACAAATGACACGGATCGCTGATAACCAGCCCCCGAACCCGGACATTGGCATATTGCCGGCAATGATAAAAATGGTTCGTACCGAAATGAAAACCGCCAAAGCACGCCATTTTCAAGCGTGAGAACAAAGCACTCACCTCCTTCACCGCGGTTTGAGTGGGGGCAGGCGCTGACTCGTTTTGGCAACGCGTTCGTAATTTGGCGACAGACCCCCGAATCAGAGGGCCCAATTTGCGCATTAGGCTTCGGTGAACCCGAACAGAAAGACCTCAAAGCCAATCACAGGCGTAATGACACGCGCGCTAGTCAAAAGCTAAGAGCAGTCATCGAGGGTCTGGATACTTCAACCCTGTTATTGACCGGCACTGGTTTTCAGAAAAAAGTATGGGCGGCACTGATGAAAATCCCTCGCGGCCAAACCCGCAGTTACGGCGAGATTGCCGACCAGATTTGCTGCAACAGTGCGCGAGCGGTCGGCCAGGCTATCGGCGCTAACCCGGTAGCGCTGTTGGTACCCTGCCACCGGGTAATCCAGAAAAATGGCTCGCTCGGAGGCTATCGTTGGGGTATTGAAACCAAACGGGCACTGCTTGACTGGGAAGCCCAGTAAACTTATACCAGCCCCAAAAGGTAAATCAGTTCAATTAGCGTATTAACCTGCCAACCGGCGTTGCATGAGTTAACCAAATAATGACTGAACGACTGAAGAACAAAGTAACCATCATCACCGGTGCAGCCAATGGCATCGGCAGAGTAGCAGCAGAGCTTTTTGCTCGTGAAGGGGCAAAAGTGGTCATCAGCGACATTGACCCCGGCGGCAGTCAGTGGGCTGACGAGTTACGCGCACAAGGATTAGAAACCTTCTGGCACCCCTGCGATGTCAGCGACGAAGACTCCGTTAAATCATTGATTTCCGCTACCCTCGATCACTACGGCCAGCTTGATGTGCTCTACAACAATGCCGGGGTTGAGGGTGGTGACGGCAACCTCACCAAACTAACCGTTGATGATTGGCAACGCCTCACCGACGCAAATGCCAGAGGGGTATTCCTGATGTGCAAACACGCCGTGCCAGCAATGCTCGACAGTGGCGGTGGCAGTGTTATCAGCACCGCCTCGGTGGCTGCGTTGATCGGTGGGCCGGTATTGCATATTTACAGCGCGAACAAGGCGGCAATTATCTCGCTTACCCGGTCGGTCGCGGCAACTTATGGTCGCAAGGGCATCCGAGCCAACACCATCTGCCCCGGTTTCGTCGGCACCGACATGGTCGCTCGCCTGGGCGAAAACGTACTTGAAGCCGGCGCAAAGATGTCCCTGCTGGGACGCGGAGCAGAGCCCCATGAGATCGCTCAGGTCGCCCTGTTTCTGGCCAGTGATGAGGCCTCATATATAACCGGTGTCGCTATCCCGGTAGATGGCGGGGTCACCGCGGTTTAATCCTCAGCGGCGTTAATTACCGCCTTAGCCAAACCCAGCGCCGACATTTCTTCACTGAACTGCGCGTAGTTCTGATACACAATACCCTGCAACCCTCGGTCAATAGCACGCTCAACATTGGCCGGATTATCATCCACAAACAATGTCTGCTCCGCGTTGCGGCCCATTAATGTCAATACCTGATCAAACACCAGCGGATCGCGCTTACTACGTTGTAGGTGGTAACTGTTGTAAAAATAATCGAAATGGCCAGCAAGTCCGGTGCTGGCCGCAATTTCATCGAGCCAATCGGTGTGGTCACTTAACAGGGCAACCGGCACTCCTCTACTGCGCAATTGATCTACCAGGGCTAACATTTGTGGCCGCAACGAGGAACAGCGAATCACCGCCGCTCGAAGCGTAGCCGAATCACCGACAAGCTTCGTGCTAACACTCAGCAGCGCCCAGAAATCAGCCTCACTACCCTGGCCAGTAACGTAGCCAGATTTGAGCAGCGCGCGCATGCCTTGCTTGGCAATGTCCGTAAGCTCGACATTATTATCTGGTGTCAACTCTGCTAGCGCCTGGCGAAACCCCTGCTCGGCAATCACCCCATCAAAATCAAAAATAACATTGGTAATCAAGATCCCATCAACGCCTTATCGACCACACTGATAAGCTCCGCCGACGTAAACGGTTTGCGCAACACTACTCGCTGCGCATAGGCATGATCTCCGGTAGCAGATTGCTCGTAACCGGTCATCAAGGTAATTTTCTGCGTAGGCCGTTTTTTCAGCAACGCTTCCGTTAGTTGATATCCGTCCATCACTGGCATGATCACATCGCTTAACACCAGATCAAAGGTCTGCTCAAGAGCAAGCGCTAGGCCCTCTGCGCCGTTCTGTGCAACAACAACACGATAGCCAGCGGCAATAAGTACCGTCTCGACCAGCTGTCGCAGTGCGGATTCGTCATCAATTACTAACACACTACCGCCGGGGCGCTTTAGCACGGGCCGCTCGGCGGTGCTGAACATCTCCAGATCGACTTCACTGACCGCATCATGCCTGGGGAAATACAACTCTACGCGGGTACCGAGGCCTGGCTGCGAACGGATAAACACGCCGCCCTTCACTCCTTTGGTAAAACCGTAGACCTGGCTGAGTCCAAGGCCGCTGCCCTCGCCAGGTCGTGAGGTGAAGAAAGGCTCATACACCCGCGCCAGGGTAGCTCCCTCCATCCCCTTGCCGTCATCAATCACGCTCACTCTTATGTAATCCCCCGGGGTCATTTCCAGCTCCCCGGCACGCCTCGGCATCACCTCACAATTTTCGGTACGCAGTTCCAGGGTACCGCGCTGTTCTATCGCATGGGTGGCATTGACCGCAAGATTCAAAATGGCGTCTTCAAATTCACCCGGGTCCAGAAATACCGACCACAACTCAGCCTGACAAGTGAGTTTAAGTTCAATTCGAGGCGTCAATGTTTTCCGCAACAGCTCGGCACTGGTTTCTAACAAGTGGTTCACATCAACACTTTTTGCAGTGCCGGGCGAGCGACTGGAAAACGTTAGCAGACGTCGAGTTAGATCACTGCCACGCCGGCCGGCATGAATAATTTTCTCGGCCTTAGAAATTAGATCAGTGTCGTTCAGTACCTTTGCCCGGTTACGAATCAGCTCCGCATACCCAAGCACTACCCCAAGCATATTATTGAAATCGTGGGCAACACCACCACTCAAATGGCCCAGTGACTCCAGCGCTTCAGAGCGGCGTAACCGTTCCTGCTGTGCTTTCTCAGTAGTAATATCTAAAAATGAACCCACATAATGGCTCCCACTACCCGGGCCCCCAGGTAATTCCACAAGCGACAGCCGAATAGGAATCAAACTGCCATCTTTGCACCGCGCCTGCTGTTCCTGGGTTGCATCATTAATATCTACCCCGGCAAGTTTTATCACCTCGATTATTTCAGCTTCAGTGGCAGTTGCATCGAGTGCCGGCGACAGTTCCTTCACCGTAACTGTCAACAACTCACCTCGGTCATAACCCAAAATTTGCTCTGCAGCCAGGTTACTAGCAAGTATCCGCCCAACCGCATCAACGGTAATCACGCCTTCAACTATGCTATCGAGCACCTGTTGCAGCTCATGCTGCTGGCGCAGTAGACGCCTGTCAGCGGCTCGCCTATTAGCCTTTTCAACCGAAAGGGAAACCAGCGTTGCGATAGAGCTTGCAAACTGCACTTCATCGTCACTCCAGATGCGCTCGGTCTGCGAATCAATACAGACCACACCGATCAATTCCCCGGATTGGCGGACCGGCAGGTCGAGCATCGAAATCATGCCTGCAGGTTTGAAGTAACTATCGGCCAGTTCGGGCAACACCGCTGCATCGTCAACATCTCGATGCAGCAAATAACTTTCCGATTCCAACGCAGTAAAATAGACGGGGTACTGGTCTTGAGTCAGCTCACCGAGCAGGGCCATATTTTTTTCAACAACAGGAAACTGTGCGCGGCTAACCAGCCTGTCATCGTCATCGAACAACCACACACCTGCACCGTCTGCCTTTAGCGTGGTGGCGATCACCGCCACTATATCGGCAACAGCCGCAGCAAGGTCTGCGTGTTCGCGTCGCATCCAGCCCTGCAGCGCTGTGAGCTCTGTCTGCAACCGGTTAATTAAAGCTTGATCCAAGGTACCCGCCTCTAATTTACACTCGCCTGAAAATTACTACCCGCGTAAACCCTATCAACCAGAAATAATACCTGCTTACGGAAATTCACCAAACCTGCCGGACGGCGGTAACAATATAAAAACCCCGTAATCACCAAATCCTGAAATCAAGCATCTACGTCTATAATGGGCATCAAGCTGCCGATGCTAATTTTACACCGGTCTTACCATCCGTGGTTATCAGCGTTATTTTGCCCATCAACCTTAAACACTCTGTCTGTGAAATTCCACATCCGTACCCTTGGTTGCAAAATGAACCAGCTCGACAGCGCCCGCTTGCGCGCGGCGCTGTGCAGCGCAGGCCATGAAGCAGTAGAAACCGAGACTGAGGCTGACTATGCCTTTGTAAATACCTGCACGGTTACCGCCCAGGCAGACCGAAAATCTCGAAAAGGAGCCAACACCGCTGACCGTAATGCTCGTCAGGTAGCGGTGCTTGGGTGCAGCGTGCGTATCGATGCCCCCAAATGGCAAGCGGCGTTACCGGGTGCACTAGTATTTGCCGACGACGAAGAGATGTATCGTTACTTTGATGTGGAAGCTGACAATGCACAGATGCCCCTCACATCGCGAACACGGCTACCGGTAGCTATTCAGACCGGCTGTGACGATACCTGCAGTTTTTGCATTACCACCCTGGCCCGCGGTGCACACCGGTCATTGTCGATCGAAAAAATTACCGAAGAGATTCAGGAAGCGCACCGCCAGGACATCAAAGAAATCGTACTCACCGGCATTAATCTTGCAGCCTGGGGAGCACCCGACACCAAACACCAGTCCCAACAGGCACAATTACACAAACTTCTGCAGGCCTTGCTAGTCAATACATCGATACCGCGTATTCGCCTTTCCTCGCTCGGCCCACAATATCTGCGTGATGGCTTTTGGGAAGTCTACGCCGACCCCCGAATTTGCGACTACCTGCACCTGTCAGTGCAAAGCGGCAGTGATCCGGTACTCAAGCTAATGGACCGGGGTCACGGTACAGCTGAGGTGATAAACATTGCCGAGCAATCACGTAAAGTACGCCCGGCCACGGCACTGGCTGCCGATTTCATCGCCGGATTTCCCGCGGAGAGCGATGCGCATCACCAACAAACGCTCGACCTGGTGCAGTCGGTTGGCTTTAGCAAACTGCACGTATTTCCATATTCTGCCCGCGAGGGCACCGCTGCCGCCAGAATGCCCGGGCACTTGCCCCCTGATATGCGTAAGGCCCGCGCCGCAAGATTACGCTCACTAGGCAAAACGCTGCGGCAAAAATTCATCGCCGATCAGATAGGGCAAACTGTTTCAGTACTTGTAGAAGAACGACAACTCGGCTGGAGCAGCAACTACATTCGCCTGCGCACCGACAAGCGTGCCGAAGGTTCCATTGCCCAGATCATGCTCTCAGCGGATACTCTTGGCGAGCAAATCGATTAACTACGACTAACCTGTTATCGACTCCGGCCCACCATCCAACACGAGTTCCCTACCTCATGAACCAACCTCTAAACGCAAATTCCACATTACCGCGTAACCCGACCCGGTCGGTAAAAATTGGTTCTATTACTATCGGCGCTGGTGCACCCATTGCAGTACAGAGCATGTGCGCAACCAAGACTACCGACATTGATGCCACCGTCGCACAGATTATCGACCTGCAGCAGGCCGGTGCTGAGGTGATCCGGCTCGCCGTCGATAAAAGCACGGAAGCGAAGGCGCTGGCCTCGATCCGCGAGCAAGTCGATGCCAATCTGACTGTCGACTTGCAGGAAAATTACCGCATGGCCGAAAAGGTCGCGCCGCTGGTGGAGAAAATTCGCTACAACCCAGGCCACCTCTACCACCACGAAAAACGCAAACCCTGGCAAGACAAGGTTCGCTATCTGGTTGATATCGCCGGCAGTAACGATTGTGCGATGCGAGTAGGGGTCAACGCCGGATCGGTCGACCCGGCGCTCAGCGACCGGTTCGACCCGGAAGACTCAATATCGCCGATGATCGAAAGTGCGTTGAGCCATTGCGATCTGCTCGACGAACTTGGTTTTTACCGTTATTGCGTGTCACTTAAAGACTCAGACCCGGCCAAAGTTATCCAGCTGAATCAGCGCTTTGCCGAGTTACGGCCGAAAATCCCTCTGCATCTTGGCGTGACCGAAGCCGGCATGCCCCCTGGCGGAATAATCAAAACCCGCATCGCCTTTGAGGCCCTCATCGGCCAGGGCATCGGCGATACCATTCGTGTGTCGTTAACCTTGCCGAACGATCGCAAAGGCGACGAAGTCACCGCCGGGTTCGATATTCTCAGCGCCATCGCTCGTGGTGAGCGCCTCGGCAGCGGCGCCCTTGACGGCGGTCTCAATATAATCAGCTGCCCAAGCTGCTCACGGGTCGAGAACGAAGCCTTCGTCGACCTCGCCGAGCAAGTCAAAGAGATGACCGAGTACGCCCAAGATTACGACATCACTATCGCGGTAATGGGCTGCCGGGTAAATGGTCCGGGGGAGACCGACGACGCGGATTTAGGCCTCTGGTGTGCGCCGCGTTTTGTTAACCTGAAAAAGGGCGGAATTCCTCTGGGAGCCTATCCTTATGATGAAATCTTACCGATTCTCAAAGAACAGTTGGACCAGTTGATTAGTACAAAATCTACGATAGATTAGACCCATCACCGGCCAACTGAAGCTGGTCACTCTGCCGGCACTAACCGCAGTAAAAGGTCGCCGTCGACACCCGGTTCACCCTCGCCATCAAGATTACTGGTCGCAAAGTAGAGGTAGCCGTCTGGCCCCTGGGTAATCGCTCGCAGACGGCCAAACTCCCCTTTGAGCAGTTCTTCCTGAGCAACGGGTTGCCCCCGAACATCGAGCACTACCCGCAGCAAGGTTTCCCCTGTCAGGCCGGTAATAAACAGATTGGTGCTCATCCCCGGGAGTTGTCCACCCTGATAAACCACCACCCCCGCCGGGCCCATCGGCTTAGGCCAGAACAGCAGTGGCACAACCATACCTGGCTGCAACTGGCCATGACTGGCCAGCGGCCAGCCGTAATTAGCGCCACCCTCAATCAGGTTAAGTTCATCACTGTCATCATCCCCGGAGCGGCCCCGCTCGACCGCGTAAAGTCGATCGGTAGAGGGTTGCCAGTCGAAGCCCTGCAGGTTTTGATGACCCATTGAATAAATCGGCGAATCCGGCCGCGGATTATCAGCCGGAATGGAACCGTTCAGGTTTAGCCGCAGCATCTTGCCTAATAATGAGTCATGCTGCTGTGCTACTTCACCTTCAGTCGCGTCGCCGGTGGAGATATAGAGCTTCTGGTCGGGTCCAATTGCCAGTTGGCAGCCATTATTAAAACGGTGGCCGGGCCAACTCAGGAGCACCTCCTCCTGCAGTAAACCAAACCGCCCCAGCATCGCCTTTACCAGCCTGTTTTCAATGCCAAACATACCTTTTCTGGCGCTGTAACAGAGATAAATAAACAGTTGGTCACGACTCACAGAATTCAGTGCCATGCCCATCAAACCGGCCTCATCCCTCGCATGCACTTGATACAGCTGATCAAGCTCGTCAAGCTCGCCGGTGGGGGTAAGCAATGACAGGCGACCCGGCCGTTCAGTAATAATGAGACCCCCAGCCGGGGTAAAAGCCAGGTCAGAGGGCACTAACAGCCCGCTCGCAACCAGCTCGACCTGAAAACGGATGCCATCATCGGTAGTATAAATTTTTGGCAATCGCTGCAGCGCTGGCAACCCGTGACAGAGCTGAGCGACCACCAGCAGCGCAGCCGCAAGGGCGACCCTATTCTTCATTAGCCACCCCATGGGGCACGTGACCGGCAGCAACATGCTCTGCAGCAGAATCGATATGGCCCTGTTGGTCATCAAAATAGATATCGGCAGCAAATGTTTTCAAAAATTCACCCTTGGCCAGACCACCCAGGAAAATAGCCTCATCGATACGAATGTTCCACGCCCGCAGGGTGCGAATTACCCGTTCATGGGTAGGTGCTGCCCGGGCAGTAACCAGGGCAGTACGAATCGGCGAATGGTCATCAGGGTAAGCCGCCTGAATACGCTGTAATGCGGCAAGAAAATTCTTGAAGGGTCCGCCGGACAGCGGCTGATGCGCCGCACCGGTTTCACTATCTTTAAAGGCCTCCAGCCCACCATCACGGAAAACCCTCTCCGCCTCATCTGAAAACAGCACCGCGTCACCATCAAAGGCAATCCGTAGCTGCTCGCTTTCTGGCCCAATAGAGGGCGACGGAATAATCGCAGCAGCTGCGTAACCCGCGTCCAGCGCAGCGCGAACATCATCAGCCTCCGCCGACAGAAACAGGTCCGCCCGAAAAGGTGCCACGTAACGATAAGGCGACTCTCCGCTGGTAAAGGCTGCACGGGTGATATCCATTTGATGATGTTGAATGGAATTGAACACGCGCAGGCCAGTATCGGCGCTATTGCGAGACAGTAGAATTATTTCAACTTTCTGCTCGCCCGGTAAACTCTGGTTGAGCGCCAACAGCTTACGGACTAGCGGAAACGCTATTCCCGGCTCCAGTAGCACGTTTTCATTGTCAACCTGATAGTCGCAATAGGCCGCTTTACCCTGCTCAACGAACACTTTATGACTCTCTTCCAGGTCAAAAAGTGCTCGGGAAGATATTGCAATAATCACCGTGTTAACTCCTCACCATCGACTGCTGGTGGCGGTCCAGCAGACCAATCGCTAATGCCGACAACAACAAGATTGACCCGAAAAATGTGAAATAGACTGGCATTCCTAAATTCCTGGCTAACAATATGCCACCGATCACCGGACCCAGGATCGATCCCCAGCGACCTATCCCCAATGCCCAGCCGACCCCTGTAGCTCGACTGGCCGTCGGATAGATTGAAGCGGCCAGCGCGTTCATACCGATTTGTGCACCAAAGGTGAGAAATCCGGCAAGAAAAATACCCACCGTGACCAAGTTGATGCTGTCGCCAACCTGACCAATTCCAATGATAACTATGGCACCCAGCACAAACACAATCGGTAACATCCGTTTACTGCCATACCGGCTGGTCAACCATGCCAACAGCAGAGGACCCACTGCACCACCAAGGTTGAGTATTAGCGCCCCCTTGACCCCCTGACCGGGTTCATCGCTGAGGGTAGAGAAAAGCGTAGGGGTCCAACTAATCAAAAAATAGACGACTATCAAATTAGTAAAAAACGCAGCCCATAGCAGCAGCGTATCTCGACCATAGCCAGGAGCAAATAGCTGACCGATTGGACCCGAGTCAGTGGATGCCTGCTCGACCTCGAACGTCTGCTCGGCCCGATAATCACCGGCCGGGTTAATTCGATTTAGTGTCTTCGCAATTTGCTCGTTACGCCCGCGACGAGTGGCCAGATAACGAATCGACTCTGGCATCATCCATATCAACAACACCGCAGTAATTAATGGCAACACCCCACCGACGACATAAACTGATTGCCATCCCCAAATTGGCATCAATTTACCCGCCACCAGGCTGCCAACGATTCCACCAATCGGAATTCCCAGAAAAATAATACTGATCGCCACATTGCGCCAGGCACGGTTGGCATATTCGGACATCAACGCCGTGGCATTGGGTAACGCACCACCCAGCCCCAATCCGGTAAGCAGTCTTAACACCAGCAGTTGTTCGTAAGAACTGGCCCAGGCCGTTGCCAGCGTAAACAGCCCAAAAGCGAACAGGCTACCAATAATTGCCAGTTTTCGCCCCAGTCGGTCACCGACCGGTCCGATCAGTAATGCCCCAATGGCCATGCCAATCAGGCCGGCGGAAAATAAAGTGCCAAATTTGTGGGTGGCGATACCGAGTTCGGCACCGATCTGTGGGGCGGTGAAGGCAATTGCCTGGACATCAAAACCATCAAGCACCACTACTAACGTGCAAAACAGCATCACCCACCACTGCTGCGCACCCATGCGACTACGATCAATAACCTCACCAACCTGAATTTGATCAGCCATCATTTTTTACTCTTTTGTAGCGCATATGTCCGTCCCATTTGAAAGCTCCTAATGTTTCCCAGACTCAGGCCGACAGGATCAAGTGTTACTCGTCATTTAGAACAGTTATTAAAATTCTAAAAGCGTGTAACAACAGCTATAGGCTTCGGTTAATAATTTTTTTTAATCATTCTCGTGCAGAACCTTAAATATGCCAGCAACAACAGCCACGCAGGCTCCTAAATCGGACGCGCCTCGCGACGCGCGCTGCTACCCCCGCTATCGGGCACAGATCCCTGCTCAGTTGGTCACGCCCACTGGGGAACACCTGGCTGTTGGAACACGCATGATCTCCATGGTGGGCCTGGAAGTAAACTGTAATCAGCTTGCCATGCTACAGATGATGGCGAAAAACAGCGATAAAGCTGCCCACAAACGCAGAGTTATACACTTTTCAATTGAACTGCCGGGCGTTTCACCAATAGCCATCGACGGGACAGCCGTACTGGTCAATTCCCGACGCCTGGCTCAAGATCACTACGTGCTAGCTATTGAATACCTGAAACTAACTGAGACCAATGTTGAGCAACTGGCAGG
>QNFC01000008.1 GCA_003645395.1 Gammaproteobacteria bacterium | reverse complement strand
CTCAACCTGTGCCAAAAATCGGTTGCGGATTACCTTTAGCGGGATTTTTCCCGGGCGGAAACCGTTGATTTTGGTGGTGTGGGCGAGTGAACGTAAGCGGCTGTTTATTTGCTCGTCCACGGTATCGACAGGAATAGTAATGTGCAGACTACGGCTGAGGCCGCCTTTGTCTTCAAGAGTGCTTTCTACGTCGGTTTGTACGTCCAAGGGCTCGCGTTTCCAAATTATCGGTTAGGGAAGTTAAGTACTGGTGCGAAAGGAGAGACTCGAACTCTCACGGGTTACCCCACTGGCACCTAAAGCCAGCGCGTCTACCAATTCCGCCACTCTCGCAATGTTCGTGAGTATACCCGAATAACCTTGAGGTTTGACTCAGCCAAACCCTAGCAAAAGGGCTTGTGTGACCACTCGAACACATGGAGATTGATGCTGAATAATTCAAGGGTTGTTCGTAATTCTGTTTCATGTAGTCAGGTTGAAATGTGCTGCTGTACGGTCTGGGTTACGATTTAATTGCTAAGGGGAGATAACCCCCGCCTCCACCATTTTGGCGCATAGGAGCACGTCTGTTACGTATTCAACCATGTCATCGAATTCACCGGCTGCAGACGATTCATCGGTACGTGTGCGTTTCACGAATCTATCGTTGGCCGGCAGGGTGTCATTATTAGTGTGAATATTAGTGTTTTCATCCGCGGAGATTGGCGCTGTGTTTGTGCCGCCCTGTGCATTCGTTGCACCAAAGCCGTTTTTGCCATGGGACCATAGGGCTAAAGCAGCGACACTTGTTAGTCGTGTTGCGCAGGTGGTGTCCGTGCAAATAGCCATAGTTGCCGGATTCGTCGTGTCACAAAAAATAGTAGCGTGGTTAGTCAGTGTGGCGTCGATTCGATACCCGAGGCGATTACCACGAAAACTGTCCCCGCCGACGTTACCTAATGTTGCCCAGGGGATATCGCCTTCCCTACGGGTGCAGTTGCCGGCGCTGTCTTCCAGGCCGTCGCCATTTATATCCGGGCAGGGGAGTTGGCCGCCGTTACTGTAGGCGTAGCCGTATATCGCCAGCAGGGTTTCATCAAGAATCTGCTGAGTCTCTTTGATGTTGCGCATTTCCTGCTGGGTTCCCAGCGGAGTGAGCAAACCACCGAGAAGTAGACCGATGATGATCAGCACAATGGACATTTCGATGAGTGAAAATCCGTGTTTACCATGGTCCAGGGGGGCTTTTTTTGTCATCGGTAGTTCCAGGTTCACGGGCATCTGTTGATCATCGGGTTACCCATAATCAGGTCGCTGGAAGATATGCAGTAGAGTCGGTCGTTAAAACCGGTTCCGCCGGTAGTCTGATAATCGCCGCTTCCGCCAGCATCGGGGAAATTGGTAGCGTTGACGCCTTCTAAGTAACTGGAAAGAAGCCGTTTGGTGTCAGTGTCGCTGGAAGGTTGTGGCGCATTGCGCGTGTTTCCGGATACCCTACGTTCGGCGAAGAGAATGATGGCTGCATATTGCTGCCCACTGTTTCCGTTGGCTGTTAGGCAGTTGCCAGTGCTGCAATTAGGTGGTGGTGTCTGATCCGGTGTGTGGCTCCCTGCAACTACGTAAAACAGATGGTCCTTCCAGTTGCGATGGTAGTTTTCAATTTCACTGTTCGGCGTTATGCAACCCAAAAATAGTTCTGACAGTAAATTTCCACCGCTATCGATTCGACTGGCAGCCGTGCTGTAGGGTAATCGGCCGAAATGTGTGTTGCTTTGATCGTCGTAGTCGCGTTCCTGACTATAGTTGTTCAAAGCTATTGGTGCTGCCCACGGCAGCCGGTGGAGCCCTTGCGGATCCGCGTCAGCATAGGTCTTGAGGCAAGCCGCGACACCGACCATAAGGTTATCTATTTTATCGTTAAAGGTGCGGCCATTTTTGTCCGGGTAGGTTGCCCGTTCGGTAAAGGCATCCGCTAGTTCCTGACGGGTGATCCAGATTATTTGATCATTAAAACTCTCTTCGGGTTTATGTGTAGTGACCAGTTTCGTGACAGCGTTGGCAACGGCAGAGGGAGTTGCGTTGTTAATGCCGTTAGCGGTGTCGAGATAGTTGCTGGCATTGTAGTTGCCGCCGCAATGGTCGACCCCGCTAGAGAGGGCATTGCGACTTTGCCCTGGTATCGCGTCGCCCGGGGCGATAATGGCTGCTATAGCTCTGTTTTCTGGTTGATCACCGGCCAAAATTTGATTGGCAATGTTACGAATTTCCAATTGACCGTTGGTATCGCGATTGAAGAGCGTGTTGTTGTTATTGATTTTGGAGTTGTTGTGGTTGCCTGCGAGCACATACCAGAGGCACTCGCCATTACCGTCGAATATTGGGGGTAATCCAAGCGAACGCCATGGTAAACGGCCAATAGTCGTTGCGTGCGCACCACCGCAGCTGCTGTCGGCGCCACCTTCGGCGATCGGGTTTACGCTTCTGTCCGGGCACGGCAGTGAGTAGTAACCTGGATCGTTATTGTCTTTGTAACCGAGGTAAATCGCGCGACTGAGCAGGGTCGCTTTGGCTTTGGCGAGGGCTTCGGATGTTTGCCGCTGGTTTTTAAGGCGGCTAGAGCCCTGATTAAGGCCGCTGATTACCAATGCCATGCCAGCGATAATTAATATCGTGAACATGATTATCAGCACCACGCCCTGTTGGTGGCGGGGTGAGTTAACCCGGTTCAGCTTCACCGACCCCGCCCTCGATGTCGCTAGAACCTTCTTCAGTTGTTACCTCTTCGGGGCTAGTAGCTTTTGTCTGCTGGTAGCCCTCGATCAGCTCGCCGGTGGCGAGATTGACCATCTGACCCACTTTAGGCGTCGCGGTTAATCCACCTGGCAGGCGTAGTGGCAACTGTTGCTCTGCGGTAAGTCGTCGGCCGATGCTAACTGAAATCCTCAGTTCGCCAGAGTCAATGTTTTTGCCGTTGAGCCAGGCATGTAATCCACCACCGCGTTTTTCGATAATGCCGTTGAGGGTGATTTTTTTTGTGGTTACGCCCGGACTGGTAGCCGGAGGTGGTCCTTCAGCATCGGAATGTCGAGCCATATCCAGTCGCACGCGTTCCTGGGGTGAGTAAAACAGGCGGGCAAGCGGTGCATCGTCTGCCATTAGCGGCAAGGCGGTTAATAGCGCCAATGCGAAGGCCAACACTCCGCTAGTTCGCCAGTTAGTAGTATTCATCGACAATTACCGGCGGTGTGGGGTTAACGGTGACCCAACTAAGGTCGCAGTGGGACTTGATTAACGGTATCGCGCCAAGGAAAAACGGATCCTGGTCCAGAGACATCTGACAACGCAGGGGCATTAAAATCGCGGTGGTTGATTGATCCAGCTCATCGAGTAGAGATAGCAGGTCAAGGGCGTGAAACAGGGTTAAATCTAGCGCCATTTGTGATTCGTAGCTGCTCACCTGGATGGGAGTGTTCTGGTCAGTAAAGACGTCAGCTGAATCTGTTCGGCTTTTTTTTGGACTGAGAGTCATTTTGACGTCTGACAGCTTCAGCCGGCGTGCAAGGTTGACGATCATCGCGCGCCACTCGAGGCGGCTCTCTTCGCCGACCAGGCCGTTAGCAACCATTTTTTCGTAGTTGGGCTGGTACGCTTCGGTCCACTCGCGGTCACGTCTGATCCTTGCGACTTCGTCGCGCAGGTAATTCATTTGCCGTTGATGGGTGATCTCTTCGGCGGTAGCGGATGCTCTGAATTGCCAGGTCCCTAGCGTGACTATCAGACCAAAACCCAGAATGATCGCAGCTTTTATGAATGCCCGGCCAAGTCGATCCTGTCGGTTGAATGTTGTCTTTATCAACAGAAGAGCCCCGAGAGTGATTTCATTGGCTGCTTACTGGAGCTGGTGATGAGCTGTCGAGGGTGAGCACGAGCTGGAACCGTGCTTCCAGGGGCCTGTTTTTTGAGTCGTTGACCAGAGCGATCCGTTCACTGAAATCAGTTGGGGAATTGACATTCAGTGGCGCGCTGACCATTTCGACGCTACGCACAACTGGTATTTTTTTGAGCGCGTCTGCGGTTAGTTTTGCCTGCTGTTGGGCCGCCAGGTAATCGCCGCTGAACGGCTCTATTTGTAGTTCGAGAAACAGTGTTTCGCGGGTGAATTTGGCGGGCGTCATATCAGGTTTTTCCGTAAATGCGTCAAATTCATCTACTGCTGGTGTTTCTTCGTGGTAATTCGTAAGCGCGTTATCACCAACAGCCCATTCGATTTTACGAAAGCGTAGTTCGGGGCTTGCTGCCAAAGCTCCTGCCACCTCGCGTAAAGCCATTTGCGGAAAACGTCGCTCGGCAGTGAGGTGGTGAACAAGTTCGGTCGCCTGTTTCATTGTTAACGGTGGCGCATCGGTGGGAATGGTGTTGGCGAGGGCGTCCTGCTCCAATTGTTGCCAGCGCGTCAGTAACATCTGTTGTTCGTCAGCGCGCCTGGATATTTCCCATACCGCAAACAGTTCGGTTGTTGACCAGATCAACATCGCGATGGTGGCGACAGTTGCAGCGTAGACCGTCCAGCGGCTATGTAAAAAGCGACGGTGTTGGCTCGTTACAGTAGTGGGCGCAAAGTCCATCAATTTATGCTGACGGCTGGATGCCACCCAACCGAGAAAATGTTCTGCTCGAAGGTTTGTATCGGGCAGTGTTAAAGAAAACTGCCTGGCTAACTGGCTGAAGCCGATGAGTTGCAGCTCAGCCTGGGGCAGCTCCTCGAGTCCTGTGGTGAGTTCTGCCACCATATGATCATGATGAAGGACGCGCAGGGTGAGCGTGGCGTCGAGCGGTATCACTTTGGAATTCTTCAGATATTGGTGAGTGTTGGTGGTTTCCGTTAGACACTGATCGACAACAGTCTGGTCGATCTCCAGGGGAATTGACAGACGACTGAGGCCTAGCTGGCCGTTATGTAAAAAAAGCTGGCGCAAACCGTTTTCGCGGTGTTGATAGATGACCAGTTCATACTCATTTTTCCCGCCTAGCAGTTTAGTGAGCTGCGCGAGCACCATCGAGGCTGTGGTCACCTTCTGCACCAGGGCGTTCTGTTCCTGCATGATGTTCAACCAGCTTTTCAGCAGTTCGCTTTGAGTAATCGCTATCAGCAGCAGTTGCTCATCCCGACGCTCGCCACGTACTGTGCCCTGAGATGCCAGCGCACGAAATTCCTCATTAGGAAATGCCTGCAGCAGTGTCCGCTGCTGCAGCAGGCTACGGGCACTGCCCATGATTTTTGGTATCAGCGCGGTCCGCAATTCCTCATCGGCCGTGTCTATCACCAAGGTGACCGGAGAATTCGGGTTGTTAGCGATGATTTCTGTTAATTGATCACGACTCTGCTCGGGACTGGAAAAATTCCATTCCTGTGTAAGCCGGCGGCCTCGCCATTGTTGCAGTATTGCGCTTTCAGCGAATACCTGCAGGACCAGGTTCTCTGTCATCACGTTAAATATCCAGGTTTCCGAGCATGTCGTAGACCGGCCCAAGTACAGAGATAATCACGAACCCAAGCATGCCCCCGAGCACCACTATTAACGCCGGTTCAATCATGGCTTGTAGTCGGTTGACGTCTTGATCGACTTCACGGTCATAAAAATAACTGACATTTTTTAATGAGTGATCGAGTGCGCCGGTGGTTTCGCCAATTTTGATCATGCGGATTACCAACGGCGAAAAAATACCTGCCTGCGAGAAAGCGGCGGTGATTTGGGTCCCCTGTGAGATTGAGTCAGCAATTTGGTCCAGAGCGGCCTCGACTACCAGGTTATTGCTGATCTCGCGGTTCATACGGATCGATTCAATAATAGGAATGCCTGCTGAGTACATCATTGCCAGGGTGTTGCTCATGCGGGCGAGCATGATTTTGTAGAGGATAGGTCCGACCACCCAGATAGAAATCTTTAGCTGGTCAAGACGATAACGAACCTGCGGATTATGTTTAGCTGCAAATAAAGTGGCCAGAATAATGAGTGGTGGCAAACCAAACAGAGCCCACCACCAGGCAACAAAAAAATCAGAGATAGCGATCAATATGCGTGTCTGTATCGGCAGGGTCTGGCCCATGTTGATTAGAAAATCGACCAGCTGCGGTACCAGATAACCGAACATGAAACCGATGGAACCAAACATCACCAGCGACACAATGGCCGGGTACATCAGCAGTTGTTTTGTTTTGGCAATCAGTTCGTCACGCCACTTGATCGAGCGGGTTAGCTCGGCAAATATATCTGCCAGGCCGCCTGTGGTTTCGCCGGCCTGCACTAAAGTTATGAACACCTTGTCGAACACTGCTGGGTAGGCCTCAAGCGCTTCTGAGAACAATTTCCCACCCTGAAGGTCGGCGATGATAGCGGCGAGAATAATTTTCAGGCTGCGGTTCTCAGTGCTCTGCTGAATATCCTCGATTCCTTCGAGCAACGGTACGCCGGCGCGGATCAGCTGTTCGAGATGAAAGCAGAGGTTAATCAAGTCTTTTCGGCTCACGCCCCGTCGGCCTGCGCGCTTGCTGAGTTTCTCTTCTTTAGATGAGACCAGGCTTAAGTCCATCATTACCAGCCGTGCTTCCAGGTCTGCCTCGTTGGCAACGCTGAGGCGACCCTTGCGGCGTTTGCCGTGAGCGTCTATTGCAATGTAATTGAGTATCGGCATGGAGGGGCGGCGTTCGGCGGATTACAGCCGTTGCGTCAGGTCGATCACGCGGGTGATTTCGTCGATGCTGGTCTGTCCGGAAAGAATTCTTTCCGTGCCGTCGTCGGCGAGGGACTGAAACCCTTTCTCGCGGGCGATATTTCGAATTGCCGTAAGAGGTGCGTTTTCTAAAATTAGCTCGTCAATATCATCATCAAACCGCACCACTTCGGTAACCGAAAAGCGGCCTTTATAACCCTGCATGTGACATGCCTCGCAGCCGACTGCTCGGTAGAGTGTGACGTCATCGTTGGCCATACCGAGCAGTTTCTGTTCCAGTTCGCCGGGGTGATAAGCCTCGCGACATTCGGGACAGAGTTTGCGGATCAGCCGTTGGGCGCTGATACCGATAATATTGCCGGCTATGACCTGATTACTAACGCCGATATCGGCTAGCCGTGGCAGGGCGCCAAGTGCTGAATTGGTATGCAGGGTAGAGAGCACCTGGTGACCGGTCATGGAGGCGCGAAAGGCCATTTCCGCCGTGGCCCGGTCACGAATTTCGCCAATCAGAATGACGTCAGGGTCCTGGCGCATCATCGAGCGGATGCCCTCCGCAAAATCAAGTTTGCCTTCGGTGACGGAAGATTGGCGAATCAGCGCCATTGGATACTCCACCGGGTCTTCCAGTGTCATGATGTTGATGCGTTCGGAGTTGATGTGATTCAACACCGAATAAAGCGTGGTGGTTTTGCCGCTACCGGTGGGGCCAGTGACCAGAATGATGCCTTCCGGTCGAGCAATCATCAGTTGCAGTTGGGTCAGAGCCGTGTCAGACAACCCGAGGTGATCGAGCGGCACGATCGCCTGGCTGCGATCGAGAATCCGCAACACAATATTCTCACCATGAACAGTCGGCTGTGCAGAAACCCGAAAATCGATTTGACGGCCGCGCAAGCGAAGACTGATACGGCCGTCCTGAGGTGCCCGGTTTTCGGCGATATTCATGCCGGAGATGATTTTCAGACGCACAACCATTGCTGGCCAGTAATCTTTGTGCAGGCTACGGATTTGCCGTAGCACGCCGTCGATTCGATAACGTACGCGGGCAAAATGCGCTTCGGGTTCAAAGTGAATGTCCGACGCACCCTGTTTAACCGCCTCAGTTAAGAGTGCATTGACGAGTCGGACAACCGGCTGTTGATATGTGTCCAGCCCTATCGCTTCGAGGGCAGAGAAGTCGGTGACGCCGGTTTCAATCTCTTTAAGAATGGCGTCAATCGAAACCGAGTAGCCGTAAAAATCGTCGATATTGGCCGCCAGGTCCCCTTCGCTGGCCAACACTGGTTTGACGGTTATCTGGCTGCCGACTTTGGCACGCAACTGGTCCAGAGCAAGCATGTCTTGAGTGTCAGCCATGGCCACGGTTAGTTCGCTGTTAGCGGCGTTAAGATCAACCGGCAGCAAACTATGGCGGCGGGCGAGCTCCTGTGGCACCAGCACCAGGGCGTCGGCGTCTGGTAGTAGCTTGCTCAGATCGACGCTATCCTGGCCGAAACTTTCGCTCAAGGCGTCGCGGGCAATGGCTTCGCTGATAAACCCCATGTTGACTAGAATGCGGGCGATGGGGTCGCCGCTCTTTTTTTGCTCTAGCAGTGCAATCTGAATCTGATCTTCGGTGACCAGGCCTTTCTGTTGCAGCTGCAGGCCAATTGGTAAGGGCTTATTCATTATCGGCTGCCCTTTGGGGCCGTGAGCTGCTTAAGGCGGTTCTGGGCTTGCTGGCGGGTTTGACCTGCCAGGGCCTGGGTGGTTAGTCCAAGTGCTCGACGGTAGAAATCGGCGGCCGCTGCGGGCTGGTTGATGTGATCCAGCGCGATGGCCAGGTTGTAGGCATAGACAGCATTTTCATCGTCCGCTGAATAGGCGCCGAAGTACCTCTGTTGGGCGTTTGTCCACCGCCCCAAGCCAGCCTGATGATTACCCATTACGTAATTTAAATAGCCGTTATCGGGGTGTAGGTCGATGAGCCCTTGCAGGCGTCGAAGGCTCTCGTCGGATGCGAGTCCGGGCAGGTTTAAAAGGCTGGCCTGTGCTGCCGGATTTTTTGGCTCTAACTGCAAAATATCCAGGTATAACGAGCGGGCACTGCTCGCGTCACCGCGTAGTGATGCGACTTGCGCCAGTCCGAACCGGGCACCAACGGATTGTTCCTGTTGGCTTAACCACTGCTGATATAGCCCCTCTGCTTGTTGCAAATCCTTTTGCTGAAGCGCATTTTTCGCAGCTGCTTTTAGCGCCGTGTAATCGGCAGGAACGGTTCGGCGAATAGTCAGCTTTTGTGTGAGTTGGGGCTGCTGAAAACCTGGGTTCAATCGATCATCTGGATTGTTAGGGTCATTGTGGGCCGGTATTTTGATCGGTAACCCGACAGTGGGTGCGATCTGTCTGTCCCGCGTTTTTAGTCGGTCCACGGGTGTGGATGCGCTGACTGTTTTTTTTGAGGCAGGGGCAGCAATTTCTGCGGCCAGGCTGCTGTCATCGGGGGTGATATCTAGCTGTTCCTCGCTGACAGGGGGTGGGGTGATGGCTGCAATTATCTGATCGGTGTCATTAAAGACATCCGGGATAGAAATGGTTGTAGCGAGTCGAGTGCTGAAAGCATCATTTTGACTAGCGAAATAATAGAAAATTCCGACGCCTGACACGCCGAGTAGTAACAGCAATGCAATGTTTGCCAGGGTGGCGGTTCTGCGTTTAGTCTGAACAGGGGTGGTCGCGCTACTGGTATCGGGTGCTGCGCTAGGTAATGGTGGTTTTAACTGGCCAGAAGGGGCCTCTTCTGCAGGTAGACCTGTGGTTAGCGCTGGTTCGTTTCCGACTGGAGGAGGTGTTTGGCCTGTTGGCTGTTGGGTTTGACGGTTAGTGGGTGAATTAGTCGGGGCTAGATCCGGGATTAGAGGGGTAAGACTTGAAGGGAGCTCGGATAGTGGTTCAGGGGTGGGTTCGGCGTGTAGTTCTTCACCTGAATCAAAATTTAGATCAACAGCATTCTTATCTGCCGAGGGGGCAGGCACAAGCCCAAGTTCAAGTTTTTGACTGCTATCGGAATCTTTGTTGGCAGCGGAATGAGTTGGGGCCTTCCCGGGTTGTCTGTTAAAGGTAGGGGGCTTTGGTGTTGGGCTTTCAATAGAGTCGTCGAGCAATCTCAGGTCGATCGAAAAATCGACGTCGGTGTTTAGCGTGGTCTCGAGAGTAGCTGGCGAAGTCTCTTCTATGGAGTCAACGGGTGTTATCGTGCGGGCGTGAAGATTCCTCTTGCTTTCACGTTGCTCGGCTTTCTGAATTGCGTCGAGAAGCAGGCTCATGGTGTCCTTTTGGCACGCTCGTTATAGTTGGGCAGTGGCTTATTTGTGTCAGGCAACAACTGCTTGTACCGGCTAAAAGGTTCTGTGTTCATGTTTGCGGAGGTGGTGATTACCGGGCGCAGGAAGATCACTAACTCTGACTTGGTCGACGTGTCGTTACGATATTTAAAGGCATCGCCCACATAAGGCAGGCTTGATAGCCAGGGCAACCCCTGGCTCGAGTCGTTAATGGTGTCCTGCATCAGGCCGCCGAGCACCACGGTCTGTCCGCTGGTGACACGTAGCACGGTCTCGATTTCGCGGGTTTGTATCTCCGGCACGCGGCTGATTACCGATGGCTCGCCGTCTTCGCCACGCAGATATGGGTTGTCAAACTCTACGTAATCGATGACGCGGGAGATAGTTGGGCGCACGTTGAGGGTGATTTCACCGTTTTCGCTGATTTGCGGCGTTACCGACATCACCAGACCAACGGGTACGGTGTTCACCGTTGTATCGATGGTGACGTCATCACGGCCGAGGCCGATCTCACTCCTTTCGCGTTCCACCTCAAAGGTGAAATAGACTAGTTCATCGACCACTTTGAGTACGGCGGTTTGATTGTTCAATGCCATCAATTTCGGACTGGAGAGCACCTGCACATCGCCAAAGGTCTCCAACAAGGTAACCGCCAAATCGATATTACCCAGTGAAGAGGTGGTGTTTTTGTAGATAAGCTGGGCATAAGGAATGTCTGCAAAGTTGGTGCCGGTAGTGTTAGAGCCGTAACTCCAGCCACTATCGTTGAATATGCTCCAATCCACACCAACCTGATAATCGTGGCTCAATTTGACTTCGGCGATGGTCATCTCAATGAGCACCTGGCGATGTGATGCGGTCAGCAGCTTGTCGATGTAGGCGGCTACCTCCCGGTGTTGCTGCTGGGTAGCGTTAACGGTCAAAAGGCTGGCGACACGATTGGGAATAACGGCGTTATTGGGTGTGTCGCCATCGCCACCACTGGTCTCGCCAACGAATCCGGAGATATTGGCGATGAGTTGATCCCAGAAATCGTTGTTGGCACTGCTGACGAGCAGGGTAGATGAGTTGTTCCCGTCACCATCTCCGCCGCTGTCACCGCCTTCGCTTTTGGCTCCTGAAGTAGCAACCCGGGTGGAGATAGCGATCTCGTGGGTTACTGCCCTGTCCATGTTGATATAGTCGATTTTGTACGTGTGGCGGTAAGGCTTGTCCGCTTCGACAACCAGGCTGTTGCGCTGATGGAGAAAACGCAGTCCGGCTTGCGCGGCGATGCGGTCAAGAATTAAATCAAGCGGCTGATCAATAACGTTCATGGTGATAGAGCCACTGACGTTGGTGCGGATGTCGATGTTCAGCCCGGCATCGCGAGCGAGGGCAAAAAGGACCTCTTCTACGGCTACGTTGGTCACCACCAGCGTGAAAAATTGCTGCTCGGTCAACTCTACCGGTACCCCTGCAGGCAGGCCGGTAATGGGTGCCGGAATAGCGCTGCCAGGGCCGGATGGTCCGGTTTCTTCGTAATTGGTCTGGCTTAGGTGGGTTGAAGAGGGCAGGGGTGGTACAGGAGCGCAACCAACCGTTGCTAGCAGCACGACCGATGTCAGTAGAACACCAGCTATTGTTATTTTAACCATTGGTTTTTGTTCCCCAGCATGGTTGAAGTTGTCGTGACCCAAAACTGACAACTTTGGCTCAGAACTCTTGTTAACATGGTTATTCAAGGCTTTAGTCCTGGTCCTTTTGGTGCTGTCATCAAGGTGTATTAGTTGGGGAGCCGATAGGTATAAGAAGCGTCAGTTCCGCCGAAGTTAGATTGACCGGCGAACGCTGCTTCTCTATTGCCTTAATTCTTTAATAACTGCTGTATTAACGGGCGCTACTGCTAAAGCTTTAGGGTGTTTCTTAGGGGGGGGGTTGCGTCGCTAACACAAGTTAATCAGGAATCTTCCATGCCAAAGTTGGTATGTTTCTGCTGGTAAAACATGTTCCGGTTTTGCTAATGGATTGCACGCGGAGTGGAGGAGGCAAGAGGGAATATATTCAAGTTAGGGCCCAAGGTCGCGGTGGTTGCCCTTTGCAGCGGGCTTGATAGGGTAGGAGATCGGTGGTGGTGGGTTACCGGCTTAGCTGGAGCGTCGTGAAAGAGTGATGCCATGCCTGATGCCAGGCAGTGAGGCCAGACCTTGAAGCTAAAAAGTGTGCAAGTGAATAGATGCAAAAGGCTAAAAAGTCACTGCGTAACGGTTCAAGAAAGTGTTTGCCTTTCTTCCGTGTGGTATCAGTATGTTCCGGCTAACTTTAAGATCTCCATATCAACCGTTCAGTTGAAACGTGTATGTAACGAGATCAATGTGGCCGGATCGTTTCGACCGCAGAATTCAGCCCTTTGTTTGGTTGTATCTCGTTTAGTCGGCTAAATGCTGGTGCCACCGCTTGATTTTGGCTCTGCCTTTACGGAGGGTATATTGCAAGCAAGTCCACAATTTTTTGGCTATCGTTGTTGCTTTCCCACGGAAGAATATCCCGACGCCCCGCCAGGTGATTGCTTCGTGAGTTAAGGCTGCTGAATTGAGTGGCACGATTTCCTGCAGTGCTTCGTGTAGGTGTTGGTCGGTAAGTTCCAGGCTGTCGTCAACGTAGGCGGCCAGCAGGGTTTTGTCGGCGATAATGTTGAGTGGCCGCAATCTGCCGCCGGTGGCGGCGTGTAGCTTACGTAATAGCTCCCCATGGAAAAGGGGATCGCCCCGGTAGCCGGCAACGTTAAGCCGGTGATGCAGATATTCCCCCGATTCGTCCAGGCGCATTGCGCGCAGGTAGAAATTTTGTGTTATCCGATCGCGGAACTGGCGCAGGGAGTAATCACTCAGGGTCTGGTCGAGTTCCGGTTGGCCGAACAGAATCATCCGTAACAACTTGGTTTCTGCCGTTTCAAGATTGGTCAGCAGACGCAGCGCTTCCAGCGTTTCTGCGGGCATTGCCTGGGCTTCTTCAACGAGTAATAGCACGCGGTTGTTCTGTCGGTTCTGTTCAAGCAGGTAGGTTTGTAACAATTGGCTCGGGAGGCTAAAAGTCTCCGGTTGCGGGGTGATGCCCAGATCAGCGAGGATCGCTTCCACCACTTCGGTCGGTTTGAGATGGGGGTTGGCCAGGAACACAACCTGAAAGTTGTCCGGCAATTTAGCCGCGAGCATTCGGCATAACAGGCTCTTGCCACTGCCAATTTCACCAATAAGCTTGACAATGCCCTCGTTGTGCTGGGCGCTGTGAATCAGGCCCTCCAGGGTGCTTTGGCGTTCCGCCCCTGGGTAGAAGAAGTCGGCGTCGGGCGTGATTTGAAACGGCGGACGAGTGAAGCCAAAATGTTCCAGGTACATTGGCGAAGCCGCCTATTAATTAATCATCGACTTAGTCTGTGCCGGGTTGTAGTTCAGGGTATTTTTGCACTCGGCTATACAGGGTGGTGCGATTAATTCCAAGGCGGCGAGCCGCTTTGCTTAAGTTTCCACCTGCCTCTTTTAAAGCGGCTTGAATGAAATAGCCCTCCCACTCTCGCAGTACCTCATCGAGTTTGAATCCGGCAGCTGAGGTGAGCAGGTGATGAGCAAAATCTGCACTGCTGCTGGCTACCACCGATTCGGCAGAGAGAGGCGATGAGAGTGGGTTAGCATCGGTGGTGGCCGTTTCGGGTGGCCGAATTTCCTGCTCTATTTCAAATTCGTTGCGCAGGTCAGCGCCGCTGGCTTCGCTGCCCGCTAATCGCAAACTCAGGCGCACAACGATATTTTTCAGTTCGCGGATGTTGCCGGGAAAGCCGTAATGACGCCATAGCGCCAGGGCTTCTTCGTTGAGCTGAAACGGCCGGGTATTTAGCTGAGCACTATAAAATTCGTTGAAGTGGTTCAGCAGTATTAGTCGATCATCGCCGCGGTCAGACAATGGCGGTACCTGGATACGGAACACACTCAGACGGTGGAATAGATCCTCGCGGAAGCGTCCCTCGGCGACTTCTGTGCGCAGATCGCGGTTGGTAGCGGCCACTACCCGTGCCGAGGAGTGGCGTACTTGGGTTTCACCGATACGATAAAACTCTCCGTTTTCCAGCACCCTGAGCAGTTTGGCCTGTAGCTCCAGCGGCAACTCGCCAACCTCATCAAGGCAGAGGGTGCCGTTATCGGCTTCTTCAAAAAAACCGGCTTTGGCAGCGGTGGCCCCGGTAAAAGCGCCTTTGGTGTGGCCAAAAAGCTGGGCTTCGATTAATTGCGCCGACATGGCGGCGCAATTAATGACCAGGTAAGGTTCGGCAGCACGAGACGTATCCTCGTGTAACGCACGGGCGACTAATTCTTTGCCGGTGCCCGATGCTCCTTCGATCAAGACTGGAAACGGCGTGTCGCGAAACTGTTCAACCTGAGCGCGGAGGTTCTTCATCGCCAGAGAATCGCCGATGAAGCCATCGTCGCGACTGATCGATTGGTGCTGGAGCGAAATCTCCGCGTCGCGAATAAAAAGCGAGTGGGTCAGTCGGCTGCGCAGTAATTCGATTTCGCAGGGTTTAGCAACAAAATCAAAGGCTCCCAACATCAATGCATGTTTGACGTTCCTGCGGTCATCCTGACCACTAAGAATGAGGATTTTAATGTTTGCTGATACGGCGAGCAGATCCCCGATCAGGGCAAAACCCTGTTCCGGTGAGTGAACGTCTGGCGGCAACCCCAGGTCGAGGAGTACGGCGTCGGGCGCGCGTTTTAATGTCAGTAACAGTTCACGTACATCGTTGCGAGATTCGGCAGTTTTTACTTCGAAATCTTCCTGCAAGACAAATTGCAAAGAGTCACGAATCACCGGGTCGTCATCAATGAGTAAAAGCAGGGGTTTGATCGGTTTCATGTCAGGTTCCGGTAATGCAGTTCATGTAAGCGCTTTCCAGGCTGTCGGCGGCGAAGTGCTGTAAACATTCTGCCGGTGAGCCGATAAATTGCAACTGGCCCTGGTGAAGAATGGCAATTCGGTCGCACAGGGTTTCTACATCGACCAGCATGTGCGAACTTAAAACCAGCGTCGGCGATGGGGTATTGGCGTGTCGGCGAGCTTGTAGCAATGTTTTCAGTTTTACTCTTGCGTAGGGGTCTAGTCCACTCATCGGTTCGTCAAGAATGAGCAGCTGCCTGCCGCTCAACAGGCAGGCAATTAGTCCGATTTTTTGCGCCATGCCTTTAGAGTGCTTGCCCAGGGGTAAGGTCAGTGCAGTTGGGGTAAGCGACAGGCTATCGAAAAGTTCCAGCGCATCACCCTGATGATAGGGAACCTGGTAGAGCTGCATTATCCGCCGCAGGAATTGTTCACCACGAAGATGGGCGGCGGCCTGAAACCGCTCTGGCAAATAGGCAATGGGTGCCCGTGCTGCAACCTTATGGGCCGGTTGTCCAAAAATGGAAATTTCGCCCTGTTCAGGGCGGCAAAAATCGAGGATGCACTTAATCAGCGAGGTTTTGCCTGCCCCGTTCATACCGATTAAACCAAAGTATTCGCCGCTCGCTATCTTAAGATTAACCTCAGAGAGTCGCGGATTCGGGTTTCCCAAGGTTACGTCAAGGATTTCAACCGCACTGATCAAGTGAGTTCTCCGTTCAAACTGAAGCTCACCCGTCCCTGTTCGTTTTCGGTCAACGACAGTTGAAATCCCTGCTTCATTGCTTGTGTCGCACATTGATAAAGGGCAATACCGTAGCCACCAGTTGAATCTACCGGGCCTTTGAAAAGTAGTTGGGTAATTTCTGCCGGTGCCGGCGAACCGCTGTCCGTCACCCGTAGGGTGATGTGTTGTTCAGTTACCATTAATTCAATAAGAATGGTGATATCGGGTTCGGATTGACGCTTGCGCTGGGCATTTTCCAGCAAGTTTTCCGCAACCCGGTCAAACAGGTCGCGGGGAATCAGATAGTCCATTTCTAGTTGCAGTCGAAACTCGATCTGGTTTGGCTCGAAACGCATGCGCAGTTTTTCCCACCAGATACGGGCAACCTGAAAAGTAGAGGATACGTCTTCAGGAGCCTCCAGTTTTTCCAACGTGGTTTGTAATTTTTGGCGGATCAGTGGTAACTGTTTACGTATTAGCTCCTGTAGTGCGGGGGCCTGTTCGGGTTTGCTGTACTCTACTGCGGTGGTCAGGGTGTTGAGCGACTGCAGCAGGTTTTTAACGTCGTGGGTGATGCGCGCACCGGTTTCGTAAATGCTTTGCAGGTGGTTCTGCGTTTTTAGTTGTTGTTCTTGTTGACGAAATTTTACTAAGGTGCCGAGCAACTCCAGAGCCAGCTGCAACTGTTGTTCGAAAGCGGCTGACAGGGGTTGGTCGGCGGTGGACGCTATCTTCCCCGCCGGGCTCGTGGTGCTAAAACGCTGCCTGCCAATGATTCCCAGCTCTCCAGTGACGTCGGCAATCTGCCAGTTGATCCCGCTTAGCTGCATCATTGTTGCCAGGCGAGCCATGCTGTCGCGGACAAACTCTTCCTGATTAGAGATGGTGGAGAGCGCATCTAGGGTCTGCGTCATCCACTGTCTAAATTCCCAGGAATAGCCTTGTTTGTCGGGTGTTAGCCGCTTGCTGGCCCAGAGCAGGGTAGTGATCATCGCCAACAGGGAAATTATTGCTACGGCTAATTTGATATGACTATTATCTGTTGAAGAAGCGTCTGACATTATCAGTGCAGCACAAGCCACGAAAAACGTTAAAGTCAGTGCTGTGGAGGTCTGTTCAGCTGCGTCGGTATTTTTCCTGTCTGCTGGCTCTGGTAGTGGAATCAGACATGCGATGAAGGCGATGCCGCCAAGAGTATTTAACAGGGCGCTGACCATCAGAGAGTTGTCGGTGCTCATTTCCCCATCTGGATAAAAGATTTGAAAACCAGCAAGTGAGAGTAAATACACGGCGGGGAGTAGACGAAACAACGGATCGTGGGGCACTGCAATGGCACGACCGGTGATAATTGCCGCCAGGAACAACAACCAGGCAGTTTGCGCCGTTTGTAATGACCAGCTAAAACCTAGTGCACAGATCGTCAGAAACATGACGAGAGCCGTAATGAGTGTTGAGCGTCTTAGGTTGGTGGTGAAGTACCATAAAGTTGCCAGTAGCAGGCTGTTGCCCCAAAGCAGCAATATAACGCGAGTATCGGCCGTAAAAACGGCTAAATGTAGTGGTAAGAGTGATAGACCGAGCAATATCGGTAGGTGACTTACGAGCCGGCTCTGTCGGAAATAGGTCAGGGCAGTGTGCAACAATTCTAAAACTCCTCACCTCGGTTTTCTGCGCGCCGGGATCGATGGTGGTCAGGATGACAATAGACCTTTTGATGATGGTACCGGAATACGTGATTGAAAAAGGGAAGGATTATTTCTTTAGCTAGAGTTTTAACGATTACGCATCACTTTGTGTGTGACGCAATTTTTAGCTCCGTCACTCGAATGTATATGCTGCTGTTGCTGGTGGTAATGATGCTTGGCGGGTTTATCGCGCAGTTGGCAGTGATTGAGCAGGATGCTTTTCGATTAGCGCTCAGCGCAGGTCTAGTGCGCCTGCTGGCGGTTGCGGTTGTCACTGTTCAGGGGTGTGCGAGTCTCAATGATGAAATTCGCAATGGCCAGGTAGAACTAACCCTGGCCTTAAATCTGTCACGAAGTCATTACCTGGTTGGACGTGCGTTGGGTGGTGCGATATATGCCATTTTCCTGGCACTGTTTGCGATGTTGGTAGTCTGCTGGTGGGCGCCCTGGTCGCAAGTGATGTTCTGGGGGTTGGGGCTGGCATGCGAACTAATAGTGATGGCGCTGTTTGCGCTATTTGTGGCGGTTACTTTTACCAGTCTGGCCGCCAGCTTGTTGGTGTCGGTGGCGTTTTATCTGCTTTCAAGATTTATTGAACCGTTTGTGTTGATGACGACTGCAGTTGGTGCGGGCAGTTACAGTTCGATAGTCGTCTGGATCAGCTGGCTCGTGCCTAATTTTAGCCGCTATAACCAGAGTAGCTGGTTGGTTTACGCAGACGGTGACGTCACTCAACTGGTGCCGGTGATGGCTGAGTCGTTTTTAGTCTGTGGAGTGCTATTGTTGGCCGCATTGGTTGATTTTCATCGCCGTGAGGTGTGATTTCGTGTCCGAATGGGGTCAGCAGATATCAGGAGGTTTAACTTCGGGGCGACGCACTCCAAAGGCGCTCATTGTTTTGCTGCTGTTGGTGTTGGTTTTAAAACTGGTCAGCTCCGCTGGTCGAGCGCCCTGGACGGCGACGGCGGAGCAGTTACCGGAGCCATCGGCAATGTTGCTGAATATGGTTGGTGGTGGCGATCCACTGCCGGTGGCACGAGTGACAACACTCTGGCTGCAAGCGTTCGACTCGCAGCCGGGGCTAAGTCTTGCTTACCATCAGCTTGATTATCAAACTGTGGTCGCCTGGTTAGAGCAAATTTTGCGGCTTGACCCACGTAGTCAATACCCTCTGTTACTAGCTAGCCGAATTTATGGTGAAGTTAATGACCCGGACAGGCAGCGGCTGATGGCCGCGCTGGTTTATCGACAGTATCTCGATGATCCTGGTCGACGCTGGCGCTGGTTGGCGCACTCATTAACTGTGGTGCGCCATCAGCTTAAAGATCTGCCGCTGGCGCTAGAGTATGCGCAGGCGCTAACCAACGCCGATCCGGCGTTGCCGATTCCCAGCTGGGCACGGCAGATGGAGATCTTCCTGCGCGAAGATATGGGTGAGCACGAAGCCGCAGTCGTGATGCTCGGTGGTCTGCTTGAAAGCGGTGTGGTGCAAGACCCCGCCGAGCAAAGGTTCCTGTTGCAACGACTGGAAGCTCTGCAAACGAAATAATCCTCAAGTCTGTGAAAATTCTCGTTAAGAAAAAGCTGGCTTAGTCGTTAGTAACTGCAAGTGACGGGCAGTGGCTGGTTGCTGTTAATGGGTATGCCGCTTGTTCTTATCTCTGTGAACAACTGTGGAGCGGTTGCACTGACCTGGCCGCGCTAATGCTGAATTTATAATTAATATTTTGGGGGTTTCGAAAATGAAACGGCTGCAAACTGGTTTTACTCTGATCGAAATATCAATCGTACTAGTCATTATCGGCCTGATACTGGGCGGAGCATTGAAGGGTCAGGAGCTGATAAAAACCGCCAAGGTGCGTAGTACTATCAATCAGCTAGACGGAGTGAAAGCTGCGTATTACGCCTTTCAGGATCGTTATCGCGCTTTACCGGGCGACTATAACCAGGCACTGGTTAACTTACCCAGGCCGCCGGCGGGCACTACCATTAGAAATGGTAACGGTAATGGTCAGGTTGCTTCTGGCGGAGAAGCCGGCCAGGTTTGGGCACAACTCGGTGTAGCCGGGTTTTTGACTGGCGCTTTTGATGGCGGCAGCGCTACCGCCAACTGGACCTGCGCCTCTAATCGTTGTCTAACAAACTCGTTTAGCGGACCAATGATGCTCGCATTCGGTAGCGAGGCACGTGGCACCGGTGGCAGTAGTCATGAACTTTGGTCGGGTGGGCAGCTGCCAGTCAATGTTATTGCCGAAATTGATCGTAAAATTGATGATGGCCTGCCCAGAAGTGGAACCTTTCAGGTGGGTGGTAGCCTCAACAGCGGTGCCTGTGCGACTGCAACGGCTTACCGTATTAATCTTGCTAGTCCCCAGCAAAATTGTGGCGGAGTGATCGTCGGGCTATAACCGACATATTGCAAATAAATAAAAAAAGGGCCGGAATTCCGGCCCTTTTTTTATGTTGTCCTATATTCAGGTCTTATTGTGAATGAGCCATGGTTGCCACTTCCGCCACAATTTCATAAGAGCGCAGCCTCGCCGAATGGTGGTAACTCTGTGAGGTGATGATGAGTTCATCTGCACCGGTTTTTTCGACAAAAGCACTGAGTTGCTCGTGAACTTGCTCTGGATTGCCAATCGCCGCGCAGGTGATTGAGTCCTGCACCATCGAGCGTTGCATGGGGTTGAGACTCTCAAGAAATCCGGCCACTGGCGGCGGTAGTTTGCCCGGCCGACCGGTGCGCAGGGCGATCATTGCCTGCTGCCATGAGCTGGCGAGAAACTGGGCGTCTTCCTCAACATCGGCGGCAAATACGCTGAAACCCATCATCACATAAGGTTTCGCCAAATAAACAGAGGGTTTAAACCTTTCTCTATAGACTTTGATGGCGTCCAGCATCTGTCCCGGGGCGAAGTGCGACGCAAACGAATAAGGCAGCCCCAGCTCTGCAGCTAGCTGGGCGCCGAACAGACTGGAGCCGAGAATCCACACTGGCACGTTGGTGCCCGCCCCCGGTACCGCTCGCACCCGCTGGCCCGGTTCTGCCGGTTGAAAGTAAGCCATCAGCTCCATTACATCTTGCGGAAAACGCTCCGAGCTAGTGTTCAAATCCCGGCGTAACGCCTGAGCGGTCGCCTGGTCGGTCCCCGGCGCACGGCCTAAACCCAGGTCAATGCGGCCGGGGAAGAGAGATTCCAGGGTGCCAAATTGTTCTGCAATCACCAGCGGAGAGTGGTTGGGCAGCATAATACCGCCAGCGCCCACTCGCATCGTTGATGTGCCCGCCGCAATGTGGCCAATCACGACCGATGTTGCCGCACTCGCGATTCCCGTCATGCCATGGTGCTCCGCGACCCAATAGCGGTTGAAACCCCATTTCTCGACGTGTTGGGCCAGATCTAAACTATTGCGTAGGGAGTCGCTGGCGTCGCCGCCTTCAATAACGGGGGAGAGGTCAAGTACGGATAGCGGAATCATGATGGATGCGGTTTCCTGGTTATGTGTTGCTGGTTGTGCGTGAGGTTAAGAATTGCTCGAAACGCAAACTATCGCATCCGCTGCGGGCAATGAAAAGCGGTGCTCTATAATTCAGCCACCTGTTGGAAATCTCCTGGCAGTTTGTCTTCCATTATCTACCACCCTGATTTAATGAAGCGGATCGGAAAAATATTTCAGTTTTTATTGAGTCTTCTTGCTTGCATGACCACGGTGGCGCGGTCGGCGGAAGTAACGGTGGTGGTGGCGTCTAATTTTCGAGAGCCAATGACATTAGTCGCCGCAGATTTCACAGAAAAGACAGGTCACCAGGCGAAGCTGATATTTGGTTCTTCCGGCAAATTTTTTGCCCAGATTAGCCATGGCGCGCCCTTTGATCTGTTTCTATCTGCCGACCAGACCAAACCCGCGGCTCTGGTGAAGGCCGGTTTAGCGGTAGCGCAGAGCCAGTTCACTTATGCGACCGGTGCCCTGGCGTTATGGTCGGCAGAGCCGGAGCGGGTGGATGGAACAGGGCGGGTGCTAAGTGAGGGTCATTATCGAAAGCTCGCCATTGCTAACCCAGTGTTAGCGCCCTACGGCGTTGCGGCGATGGAAGTGCTGGATCATTTGCAGCTGGTCGAGCCGGCGCATCCAGGACAACTAGTACAGGGAGAGAACATCGCCCAGACCTACCAGTTTGTCAGCAGCGGCAATGCCGACATCGGTTTTGTTGCGCTGTCGCAAATAATGGAAGACGGCCGCCTGCGCAGTGGCTCCGTATGGGTGGTGCCCGCTGAGCTGTATTCGCCGATTCGACAGGATGCCGTGCTGTTAACGGCCGGCAAAGAGAATCCCGCAGCAGTAGCGCTGTTAAATTACCTG
>QNFC01000007.1 GCA_003645395.1 Gammaproteobacteria bacterium | reverse complement strand
GACAAACGATTCGCCATCCGCGAACGCAGGGGCTTCCAGCCGATAGCCGGAGGAATGCAGGAAATCCACGCCAGCAAGTTTTAATTGCTGCAGACAGACCTCCAGCTCTTCCTGGTTTTGCCAGGTCACCCAGCCATAATCATTAACCGCGTGCTGACTCAGGCGAATACAGAGGGGTAGATCACCAATCGCCGCCCGCACCGCGCGGATCACCCCCACCGCAAATGCACTGCGGCCAATCATGTCGCCGCCAAATTCATCGGTGCGTTGGTTGCTTTCGGCATTCAAGAAAGTATGGATCAGATAGCCATTAGCGCCGTGCAGTTCTACGGCATCAAAGCCAGCTGCTTTTGCACGCCCAGCAGCCTCTGCAAACTCGCCACAAGCCTGCTCGATCTGCTCAAAACCCATTGCTTTTGGCCGCTCGTAAGGAATATCAACCGCCAGGGTCTCGCGGTCGCCAAAATCCTTAAACATCCCATCCGCCGCTAGCGCACTCGGAGCCAGCGGTTGGGTACCCTGCATCGCCCGACTATGACCGAGGCGGCCGGTGTGCCAGAGCTGTATGGCAATTTTACCGCCGGCCCGATGTACCGCGTCGGTAACCTGCTGCCAGCCGGCTTGCTGAGCATCGTTACAGATCGCCGGGATGCCGCTATAACCGCGGGCGTCGGTCATGTTGACCACCGTCCCCTCGGTGACGATCAGCCCACACCCCCCCGCAGCGCGGGCGGCGTAATAACTTGCCACAGCCTCGGTGGGCACCCCACTTTCGCCACAAAACGAGCGGGTCATAGGGGCCATCACTACCCGGTTGGGCAACTCCAATCCAGCGATTTCGATCGGCGAAAACAGTTTGTCTAATTTTGAATCAGTCATCTGGGTTACCTGCTTTATGGCTATTTTTATTGGTCTATATCTCGCACCGCACCGCGATCTGCCGAGGTGGCGAAGCGGGCATACGCCCACAGTGCTTTAGAAACCACCCGCTGTCGATTTACCGGTTGCCACGGTTGATCTCGGGCCTCCATCGCCACTCGGCGCTGTTCTATAACCCCCTCATCAACCGCGAGCCGAATTGTTCTAGCCGGAATATCCAGTTCAATAATATCGCCATCTTCCACCAACCCAATGGTGCCGCCACTCGCCGCCTCTGGCGATACATGGCCGATGGAAAGCCCCGAACTACCGCCGGAAAAACGGCCATCGGTCACCAGTGCGCACTGCTTACCGAGTCCCATGGATTTCAGGTAGGCGGTGGGGTAGAGCATCTCCTGCATACCTGGGCCGCCCTTCGGTCCTTCGTAACGCACCACCACGACGTCTCCAGCGGTCACGCCCCCGGCAAGAATCACCTCGACGGCGTCATCCTGACTCTCAAACACCCGTGCCGGGCCGGAAAATTTAAGAATGCTCTCGTCAACACCGGCGGTTTTAACGATACAACCATCGACCGCCAGGTTACCGTTGAGCACCGCCAGGCCGCCGTCCTGACTATAGGCGTGTTCTCGGTCGCGGATGCAACCGCGGGCACGGTCCAGATCAATATCCCATTCACGGTCCTGGCTAAATGCAATTTGCGTGGGCACGCCCCCCGGCGCGGCCCGAAACCGCTGCTGAGCCGCCGAATCGTCACTCACCGCTACGTCCCACTGCGCCAACCCGGCGGCAAGGGACTCGCTGTGTACCGTCGGGATCGACGTATCCAGCAACCCGGCACGGTCCAGTTCGCCAAGAATTCCGTACACACCACCGGCGCGGTGAACATCTTCCATGTGATAAAACTGGGTCGCCGGCGCCACCTTGCACAGGTTAGGCACCTGGCGAGATAACCGCTCGATATTCTCCATGCTGAAATCAACATCGCCTTCTTGTGCCGCTGCCAGCAAATGCAGCACGGTATTGGTGCTACCGCCCATGGCTATATCGAGTGACATGGCATTTTCGAAGGCCGCGCGGGTAGCAATATTACGCGGCAGTGCGCGGGTATCGTCCTGCTCGTAATAAGTTTTGGCCAGATCAACAATGCGCCGTCCCGCCTCTTCAAATAGCTCTTTTCGACCGGCGTGGGTCGCCAGCAGACTGCCGTTACCCGGCAGGCTCAGGCCCAACGCTTCGGTCAGGCAGTTCATCGAGTTCGCCGTAAACATACCGCTGCAGGAGCCGCAGGTCGGGCAGGCAGAGCGTTCAACCGCCAGACTCTGCTCGTCACTCACGGTGGGATCGGCGGAAACAATCATGGCGTCGATCAGGTCAACCGCGATCTCTTCACCTTTAAACACCACCTTGCCCGCTTCCATCGGTCCGCCGGAGACGAAAATAGTAGGGATATTCAGCCGCATTGCCGCCATCAACATACCTGGCGTGATCTTGTCGCAGTTAGAAATACAGACCAGTGCATCGGCGCAGTGGGCATTGACCATGTACTCCACCGAGTCCGCGACCAGCTCCCGTGATGGCAGGCTGTAGAGCATGCCGCCGTGGCCCATGGCGATGCCGTCGTCCACCGCAATGGTGTTAAATTCCCGACCCACACCGCCGGCGGCGGCGATTTGTTCGGCTACTAGCTGACCCATATCCTTTAAATGCACATGCCCCGGCACAAACTGGGTAAAGGAATTGGCGATAGCAATAATCGGCTTTTCAAAATCTTCTTCGCTCATGCCAGTAGCACGCCAGAGCGCCCGGGCACCGGCCATATTGCGGCCCTGGGTAGAAGTTCGAGAACGATATTCGGGCATGCGACCACTCCGCTGGTGAGTTGAGCAAATTCGCTATTTTAGTCGACCCGGCGCAAGTTCCGGTGTTCGCCAACAAATCTTTGCAGCGATTTCTGCCCTGACACTGGAACCTTCGGCCAAAACGACTTGCAGACACTGAATGTTCCTGACATGGTTAACTCGCCGTTTTTGTAATACTTAACAATAGCCCCGCTGTCACCCATTCAGCCAGGAGGAAAATCGATGCAAACCTATCAAATCGCTACCGTGGGACTAGCGATTCTGAATCTGCTTTTGCTCTATCGGCTCTGGAATACTCGACAATCACGTAACACCACGCTGCGGATCTCAAGCGCTGCGACCATAGAAGAAGCAAGCAACCTCCATGAGCAGGTGTTAATCGCTACCGGCGACCCCTATTTCACCTGGGATTTAGCCACTGATACCTATGAGATAAAACAATCCATTCGGGATTTTGGCGGCTATCGCCCAGAAGAACTACCGAAAACCGCCACACAGTTCATCTCCCAAATTGTGCACCCCAATGATCGCGCAGAGCTCACGCAAACGATTGAAACTCATTTTGCCCATGAAACCGACCGAGTCGATGTTGAGTTTCGTATCCTCCATCACGATGGCCATTGGCTCTGGGTGCTTATCCGGGCGCAGACGATCCGTGACGAATCAGGCAAACCAGTGCAGCTAGTTGGCACCCAAACTGATATCTCCAGAAACAAAGAAATAGAGCGGGATTTGCGTAACAGTCAGCGGCTAGCTGGGTTAAACGACTGGTATCTGGACATTACAACCAACCAGCTCACCATTGTTGAGCTCACCAAAACTACTGGTGATAGCCCCGCCCCCCAGGTTGGCCCACTCGACCAGGTTATCCACCGAGAAGATCTCCAAAAAGTTCAAACTGCCGCCCAACATGCGATGGACACACAGGAACCTTTTGAACTGGAATTTCGTGCACTCCTTACAGACGGGGAAACTCACACTTTCATTGTCTATGGTGAAGCCGAAATCGATGCAGAGATGAAACCACTTGGTGTTGGCGGAGTCTTTCGAGATGTCACGGCAGAACGTCACTCGGAATCCCAGCTCCTGCAATTTGGAGCCCTGTTGGAAGACTCCGTTAACGAAGTCTGGATATTGCGTCTGCGTGATAAAAAATTTATTTTTGCAAATCGCCGGGCCAGTAGCAACTCGGGATACAGTCGTGATGAGCTGATGACATTATCCCCGACAGCGCTGACCGACAACTGGTCAGAAAAGCTACTGGATAAACTGATCAAAACACTTGGTCAACACGAGCAACAATGGTTTCAGCGTCAACAGCAGGTCCGCCGCAAAGACGGCTCCCTGTACCCGGTTGATCTCTGGTGTCAATTGACAGAATGGAACGGGGAGAAGGTACTGGCCACACTGTTAATCGATATTAGCGACCGCGTCGAGGCCGAACAGGCGTTACAACGTAGCGAAGAGAAATACCGCCATATGTTTGATGCGCTGCCTGATGGTGTCGCGCTGTTTCAAGCCGATGGCACCATTGTTGACTGTAACGAAATGTTAGCCGTAACCCACGGCTGGCAACGCGATGACCTCATCGGCTCACCCATCAGTCTGCTCACCGATCCTGCGCATCGTTCACAGCAGAGCGACCTGGTCACCGCACTGGCGGCTGGCCAGACCTTCCTGAGCGAAGGCGTGGACGTTCACCGCGACGGCACTCAAATACCCTTTGAAGCCAGCGCTCGCGCCATCACCATAGCCGACCAACCTTACTTAATTACCGTGCTCCACGACATAACCGAGCGCCACCGTTACATTCGCGAAGTGCAGCAGCGAAAAGAAGAGATCGAACAGTTCACTTATACCGTGTCCCACGACCTGAAAAGCCCACTGATCACCATCAAGGGATTTGCCGGACTGCTTGAGCAAGCACTCGAAAATGGTCAAATGGAATCGGTAACCAGTGATTTACAGCGCATCAATAATGCAGCGGATAAAATGCACCACCTGCTGGAAGAATTGCTGGAGTATTCCCGAATTGGCAGTGTCTCGCTCAACCTGACGACCACGCCGGCGGACAAAATCATTGCCGATGCTCTCGACCAGGTGGCTGGCCAGGTCCATCAAACAGCTGCTGAAATCAGCGTGCAACCCAATATGCCGCCGGTCTATGGCAGCCCCGAAAGACTCGCCCAGCTCTATCAAAACCTGATCGATAACGCCCTCAAATTTGCAGGGGCTGACACAACCCCACTTATTCAGGTCGGTTGGGACCAGGAAAAAGAGTTCTTTTTTGTCGAAGATAACGGTCCCGGTATCGCACCGCACTATCACAGCAGAATATTTGGCCTATTTGACCAAATCGATGCAAAACAGGACGGCTCAGGAATCGGGCTGGCCACAGCAAAGCGTATTGTCGAAAGTCATGGTGGGGAAATGTGGGTAGACTCTTCATCATCGCTGGGCGGCGCAAAATTTTGTTTTACACTCTGCGATTACCAACCAGCTCTACCGGGATTAGAACAAGCACATGCAGAGCACGGCTAAAAATGAGGTAGGCGCTGACCCGCTAATCCTGCTCATAGAAGACAACGCAGACCACGCCGAGCTGATTCGGCGAGCGATCGCCCAATGCGGCATCACGACAAAGGTCACCCACCTCGCCGATGGCGAAATAGCGCTCGATTACCTGTTTGGCTCTGCGCCGCTTACGGTTATGCCTAAACTAATATTGCTTGACATCAACCTGCCGGGGGTCGATGGCTGGCAAGTGCTTCAACGCCTGAAAAGCGCCCGTTACGCTCAGGTACCGGTGGTAATGCTCAGCTCATCATCTGACCCGACGGATATCCTCCTTGCGGCGGAATTCCATGCCAACAGCTTCGTCACAAAACCCCTTCAATTGCAGGACTATCTCTCTTTCGCCCATAACCTGATTACCTACTGGCTGCGCTGGAACCAGGTCACGCCTGAGCTGATGCCAGCCACAACCACAGGACACCACCCACTTGGCTGAACTAACGCTACTGCTGATTGACGACGAGCACGATCACGCCGACTTGATCACTCGAGCACTGCATAGACACGACCCCGCATGGCGTGTGGAGATTTGCAACAGCTGTGAAGAGGCAAGGCAGTGGCTGGACAAGTTCACCCCAACCATCGTTTTATCGGACTTGCGCCTCCCCGACGGAGACGGCCTGAGCCTGCTCAAAGAAACCGTGAACCCCGCTTTTCCGACCATTCTTATGAGCGCCTTCGGCGACGAAGAAACCGCCGTAAAAACAATTAAAGCTGGGGCCCACGACTACATAGTCAAAAGTGAGAACTCTTTCCAGTCGATTGGCCGAGTCATCGACCGTTGTCTGCGTGAATGGCAGCTTAATATTGACCGACAACAGGCGGAGCACGCACAAAGACAGTTAGGAAACCAGCTGCTCCAGGCGCAAAAAATGGAGTCGATTGGCCTGCTAACCGGGGGCATTGCTCACGATTTCAATAACATCCTCGCCAGCATGCTCGGCTTTACCGAACTAGCGATGAGCCAGCTGCAGAACGGCGACCTGCGACAGATCGAGTCTTATTTAGGCAAAGTGCGTGGCGCTGGCGAAAAAGCTCGTGACCTGATCAATCAACTTTTGACATACAGCCGCGGTGGCACCCGCAACCCCGAATCATTACTGCTAGCCCCTCTAATAGGCGAAGCCCTGCGCCTGCTCAAACCAAACGTTGGCACCCACATCACCATCCATTCTGAAATTAGTGCCAACCTGCCGCCGGTGATCCACGACCGGGTTCAGGTACAACAACTCTTGATGAACCTGATCATCAATGCCCGCGATGCCATTGGTGATGAACCTGGCGAAATCAGGGTCTCCCTGACCGACGAATTACCACCCTCATTGCGTTGTTCATCCTGCGGCCAGTCAATCGACGGTCCCCGCCTGACACTGACGGTTGCTGACAATGGCCCCGGCATTGAAGACTCTCTTCTGCAGCGAATTTTTGAGCCCTTTTTCACCACCAAGGAAAACGGCAAAGGCTCGGGCATGGGCCTTGCGGTCGTGCATGGTATTGCTCACGAAAGCGGCGGACACCTGACCGTAACACGCAGCCCTCAGCTAGGCGGCGCGGCGTTCGCACTCACCTTCACTCCAGCGCCCCAACAACAGCGGACAAAACCAGAGGGAAAATCCATCTGGATAGTGGACGACAACGACGAGTTTGCCGAATATTTACAGGAAGTTCTTCAATTTGAGGGTTACCAAACCAGAGTGATTACCGACCCACTGATTGCACTACGGGCGTTACAGGAAACCACTGACGGGCCCGACCTGGTCATCACCGATATGGTAATGCCACAGCTCAGTGGTGTTGAGCTGATTGCCAATATCCGGCAAACCCGGCCGACGCTGCCGTTTATCCTTTGTAGCGGTTATCCTGGAAAACTTGACCAACAGGATATACAGGCATTGAATCTCGTTGGCTTACTCGACAAGCCATTAGATTCACTCAAGTTGTTAGAAATGCTCCATGAATTTTTCACCCAGCCAGCGACCCTGTCCTCTATCCCGCAATAACCATCTGCCGCGCTAGCGGCGGCGTGACAAAGCCAACAGCACGCAGCCTACCACCACCATGGGTACGCTCAGCAGCATGCCCATAGTCAACCAGCCGCCGGCCAGATAACCCAAATGCTGATCTGGCTCGCGAACAAACTCCACGGTCATTCTGAACAATCCATAGAGAATTAGAAACCAGGCAGACACCGCCATCCGTGGGCGCGGTTTAACCGAGTAAAACCACAACACTAGAAATAGTAGCAGCCCTTCAAGAGCAGCCTCATAGAGCATCGATGGGTGTCTGGGCAGTGGACCTGCGCCGGGAAACACCATCCCCCAGGGCTTGTTGGTCACCGCCCCCCAAAGTTCGCCATTAATAAAATTGCCGATACGCCCAGCGCCCAGGCCAATGGGCACCAGGGGTGCAATAAAATCGGTAATTTCAAACCAGCGCTTATCGAATTTGCGGGCAAACAACCAGCAGGCAACAAAAACCCCGAGCATGCCGCCGTGAAAGGACATGCCGCCCTTCCAGATCTCCAGCATTGCCAACGGGTGTTGCAGGTAAAACCCAGTTTGATAAAAGAGCGCGTAGCCGATCCGGCCGCCCAGAATCACCCCCAGCGCGGCGTAGAAAATCAGGTCTGCCACCTGTTGCGGGGTAAAGTTGTTATCTTCTCGCCGTGCCCGTCGGGTGCCGAGCCAGCCGGCACCGAGAAAACCCACTACGTAAGTGAGTCCGTACCAGCGCAGTGCCAACGGGCCGATTTGAAAAATCACCGGATCGATATCGGGGTAAACCAGCATTATCACCTTCCAGAAACCGTCACCCAACAACAACTGCTGGGGCGTAAAATAGCGCGCTATTTTCGCATAATCACGCCACCCAATTAACCGTGGCCCAATAACCTACTCAATTTATTAACAACAATGAATCGACTCAGCCAGCAAACCAGCCCCTACTTGCTTCAGCACGCCGACAATCCCGTCGACTGGCACCCCTGGGGGCCTGAAGCCCTGCAACTGGCGCAGCAGACTAGCAAACCCATATTGCTGTCTGTTGGCTATTCCGCCTGCCACTGGTGTCATGTGATGGCACATGAATCATTTGAAAACCCCTCGATTGCGGCGCTGATGAACGAGTTCTTTGTCTGCATCAAAGTCGATCGAGAAGAGCGCCCTGACATCGACCGTATTTACCAGACCGCCCATCTTTTTTTAACTCGCAACTCTGGTGGCTGGCCGCTGACAATGTTTTTGACGCCCGACCAGCAACCCTTTTTTGGCGGGACCTATTTCCCCCCGGAACCACGCCAGGGACAACCAGGTTTTGTTGAATTACTACAGCGGGTGAATGACTATTACAGCCAGCACGGTGACGAAATCCATCAACAGAATCAGGCGTTGCAACTGGCTATGCTGCAAAGTGAAGCCGGCGCGCCCATCAGCCGGGAAGAAATCACCGCCGAACCACTGCACCGCGCCGGCGCGCTGTTAAGAGAGAATTTTGATAGTCACCACGGTGGGTTTGGCGGCGCTCCAAAATTCCCTCACGTACCCAGTCTCGAGCTTTGCCTGCGCCTGGTCCAGCAGGATGAGAAATTCCTGCAGATAGCTATTTTCAGCCTCGACAAAATGGTTAACGGCGGGCTCAACGACCAGGTCGGCGGCGGTTTTTTTCGTTATTGTGTTGATGACCGCTGGCAGGTCCCCCATTTTGAAAAAATGCTCTACGACAATGGTCTACTGTTAACACTACTTAGCCAGGCATCGGTTGCCAACCGCAGCGGCCGCTACCATCGCGTGATCGAAGAGACCGGCCGCTGGGTAATCCGAGAGATGCAATCACCAGACGGCGGCTACTACTCCAGCCTCGACGCCGACTCGGCCCCGCCTGAACACACCGGAGAAAAAGTTGAGGGTGCTTTCTACACCTGGACTCAAGAAGAAATCGAAGCGCTGCTAACTAAAGAGGAACTGGCGGTTGCCAACAAACGGCTGGGCCTGGATCAACCCGCTAACTTCGCCGGTCGTTGGCACCCAACCATCCAACAAACCCCGGAGCAACTCGCCGCCGAGCTGAATATCTCTACCAAACGCGCAGTGGTACTCATCACTGGCGTGATGCAAAAACTCCACCAGGCCCGCCAGCTGCGCCACCCACCGGGGCGCGACGAAAAAATCCTCACCGCCTGGAATGGTCTGATGATTCGCGGCATGGCGCTGGCCGGCCGCGAGACCGGCCAGCAGAGTTTCATCGACTCTGCCGAACGCGCGCTGACGTACCTGCGCAACCATCATTGGCAGGAGGGACAGTTATTGGCCACCAGCCACGACGGCCACGCCCATCTCAACGGCTATCTTGACGACTACGTGATGGCAATGGATGGCATTTTAGCCCTGCTGCAATGCCGCTGGCGCAGCGATGAATTTGAATTTTTACAGCAGCTGGCCGAGCGAGTGTTATCGCATTTTCAGGCTACCGATGAAACAGGAAACGGTACCGGTCTACATTTTACCGCCGACGATCACGAGCGCCTGATTCTGCGCACCCGACCCTTTGCCGATGACAGCCTGCCCGCCGGCAACGGTGTTGCCGCAAGGGTATTTGGCCTGCTGCACCACCTCACCGGCGAGACTCGCTACGGCGATCTACAGCGGCAAATTCTGTGCGGTGGCTGGCAACCTCTCAGTGAAATGCCTATGGCCCATTGCGGCCTGCTGGCCGGATTACAGGATTATCTTGACCCCCCCTCTACCGTGGTCGTGCGGACATCCAGTGACGCAACACTCAGGTGGCAGCAGACGCTGAGAACCTCGATGAACCTCCGCGGCTACGGCCTGGTGATTGCCGATCAGAGCGAACCGCTACCGGGGCTGCTGGCCGAGCGTAAAACCATGGCCGGACAGGCCGCCACAGCATATCGCTGCAAAGGCTTCCATTGTTATCTTCCCGTTCATGATCAGGAAACCCTGGAGACAACCCTGGGAATAGATTAACGGTCAGCGAATTTAAGCCACTGATTTGCTGAGCTTAAACACCCTGGCAGAGGGAAGCCGCAACAGAGTGACGTCAATAATCGTGGTGCGGAAACTCTGCACCACTTCCCTGACCCGGTCTCCGCTCAGCGACAACAGCAGTGGCAGGTAGTGAATCTCGTCAGAATCAAGCTCCGTAGCCGTTATTTCAAGCTCTAAACTGGTAATCCCCTCCAACAACTCAATCCAGGTTCCCGAATCCTGGTCAAAGCGCTGAGTACGCAAATAGAAGGTAATGGTGCCTGGGTGGTACTTATTGAGATGATCATCTTCGATCATGTCCTCAAGTCTCAACGCTTTTTTGACGACCCGCGACTTAAACGTAATATCGTAATGCTGAACCGCATCGCCGAACTGATCCTGCAGACGAAAAATTATCTGCGCATGCCCTTCATATTGCGCTCGCGGATTCCACTCGGTTATCCCACCGTGTAGCTGCGCCGCACGGGCAAACGTTTGCTCGGTGGCTTGCTGATAATGAATGCGGGTCTGTTCGTAATCGGATAGCCCATCCGCTGCCGACGTAGCGGGCCGCGCAGTAAGCGCGGCTACCACTAACGGAATCACCTCTTCACGGTTTTCGCTACCGCTAACAATCCCCGTCTTTTTGCCGAAGTGGGCGGTTTCAAAAAGGATTGCGAAGGGCACTTCAACCCGAGTATCCGCCAGGCCTTCAAAATTGGCCAAGTAAAAACCTTCATCAATCTGCAGATTGCGAGACCGCCTGTTGACCATTTTTTTCAGCTCTGCCACCCCGAGCAGACCGGCCCCTTCGGAGTGCTGAATCGATACATAATTGAAATTCAAATTACAGGCGCTGGTACGTACCGTGTTGTCCGCTGAGTCCTCTTTTACGTAACGGATTGGCACCGCCCTCAGCACCGACAGGGTTTGCGAGCCGACAATACAAAACTCCTGCACGCCGTAATCATCACGCATATTCTCACCCGGCTTTAAAAAATGCAGATGCATATCGAGCGTTTTTGAGCTACCAAACTCCAGCTCATCAAGCACGCGCGTGCCACGCCCCGTGCCCTGAAAAATCAATCGACTCCATCGCGACAGCTGACCACGGCCAACATGCGCCAGGCCACTACCAAAATTTGCGCCCGCCAGATGCACCAGATTAAGAATTGGCGACGGTTTCGGGCTGTGGTTTTTAATCCAGTTGCGAACCACCAACGCACCGGTGCTGTGAATAACCACATGAAAACCATCATCGAGCAACCCGGGTTGCTGAGCGGCTAAAGCCTGCAACGCCCGCTGCATCGCAAAACTGATATCGTCGAGGCCAACCCCATCACTTAGCGAGATCCAGCGAGAAAGGTTGATATCGACTACCCCCGTGTCCGGGAATCGCTGCCGCAACTCAGCCGGCAGCGAGCCATAGATCTTCTCTGCGGAGGTGTTTTCCCCTTCCGAAGAATAGCCGTGAATTAGTAAAATTGGCTCCATGGAGGCCTCCTATTGGAATTATCAATCACTTTTAACCCCCACAAACTAACTGGATGCGGGCAACTTTTTTTCCACCATGCTGAAAAGCCCCTGTACCACGAAAGCCATCAACACTGCCGGAATCGCTCCCTGCAAAATCAGCCCGGTATCGTCGAGACGTATCCCGGCCAAAATCGGCTGGCCGTAGCCTCCGGCACCGATCAGCGCACCCAGTGTAGCGGTGCCGATGTTAATTACCGCGGCGGTTTTGATACCCGCGAGAATGGTGCGCGACGCCAGCGGCAATTCAATCTGCCAAAGCCGCGCCCATGCCGACAGACCCAGCGCCACGGCGGTCTCCTGCAATTCGTGGCTAATGCCGGACAGGCCTGCCTCGGTGTTACGAAGGATGGGCAACAGGCTATAAAAAAACAGCGCGACAATAGCCGGCAGCGTGCCGATGCCCAGCAGAGGAATCATAAACACCAATAGAGCAAGGCTCGGGATCGTTTGCACCGCGCCGGTCAGGCCTAGAATCAGCCGACCGATGGCCGGCTTTTTAGCTGCCAGCACGCCCAAGGGCAGCGCTAATAACAAGGCCGCGAACATCGAGACGCCAACCATAAAGAGCTGCTGGCTTGTGGTTATCCACAGCTCTTTGCGCAGATTGCTTTGCGGCCGTACATCCGCCGGGGCCAGCTTTAACCGGTTCTCTAAAAACTGCGCAGCGACTTCCTTAGCTGGCTGCTTATCCAGCTTTTGCAGGCTATTAAGCCGCGAGATATCAACCTCGCTGAGCTGCCCCGAGAGCGCCGCCAGCAGGCCCACCACTTCGGGTCGATCAGCCGCCCAATTCGCCCGGTAGAGCAGCAACGCGTGATAGTCCGGAAAGTAACTACGGTCATCCACCAGCACCCGCAAATTGTAATAACTGATCTCTGCATCGGTGGTGTAGAGATCGATCACGTCGAGATCGCCCTCGACCAATCCCCGATAGGCGAGGTCGTGATCGAGCCCGGTGGCTAATTGAGGTAGCTGATAAGCCGCTTTGAGACCCGGCCAGCCATCGGCGCGATGCAAAAACTCATTACTGACGCCTATTTTTAACCCGGCATGCCTCAACAGATCTGACACCCTGGTTATGTGCAGACCCTCCGCCCGCGGCTCCGCCATGCCCATGGCGTAGTTATTAGCAAAGCCAAAGGGCGGCAGTGCAGCAATACCCTCGCCGCTTAACAACTTATCCAGCGGCGCAGTGGTCGCTTCAACCACGTTGGCAAGCAACTCAAAACGCAGCGTGCCACTGTATTCGGGATAAACGTCGATATCCCCCCGCTGCAGCGCATTCCAGAGAATACGACTGCCGCCGAGGGCCTCGCGGTGTACTGCGGGAATGCCCCGAGCAATCAATAACTGGGTTGCTAACTCGCCTAGCAGCACCGACTCGGTGAAGTTTTTTGAACCGACCACCACCGGCGTTGAGCTGTTTTTGCCCGCTGTGGCAGTTGCAGTAAAAATCAGCCCCGCCGCGATCAGACCGACAAAGCGAAATAGCAGGCCGCTCACTCGGGTAATCCCCGCGATGCCGCCAGAAACTGCTCAACAAAGGGGGTCGCTGGCTGGTCTCGAAATACCGAAAAAGCCCCTTGCTGAATAATCTCTCCTTCACTCAACAGCACCAGGTGGTCAGCCAGCCAGGCAGCCTCGGCCACATCGTGACTGACCAGTACCACTGTCTTGTTAAGTTCGCCGATGAGCGCCTTGAGCTCATCCTGTAATTCATGGCGAATCAGCGGATCGAGGGCGCTGAACGGCTCATCAAGCAGCAGCAAATCCGGATCGAGCATCAACGCGCGCATCAGCGCCACCCGTTGACGTTGACCACCGGAAAGGGCCGATGGCATCCGCTTTAAAAGGTCCATTTTTAGCCGTGTTAACTCAGCAAGTTCTGCCAGACGCTGGTCAATCTGCCGCGGATTCCAGCCTGAACGGCGAGCCATCAACGTGACATTATCGCGCGCCGTTAAATGGGGAAACAGCCCGCCGCTTTGAATCAGATAGCCGGTTCGGCGACGAATATCAATGAGCCGATCCGCGGTAAGAGGCTCTCCGCCAACAACAATCTCACCCGCATCAGGAGTGAGCAAGCCCAATATCAGCCGCAACAGGGTGGATTTGCCACTGCCACTACTGCCCATCAGGGCGGTGGAACGTCCGGCCACAATGTTGAGATTGAAATCTTTAAACAGCCGCTGGCCGGCAAAGCCAAACTCGATCGACCGAAACTGAATCACTGCGTTTGCCTGTCTAATTCAGAATCGGATTCAGGCCCTGGGCGGTGGCAGGATATTCGGATAATAGCGCTCATTCATGCGCTGGTAATAATCGAGTAAACGCGGCTTGCCCAGCAGGTACTGTTTTATCGGGTTATCGATGGGCGGTCCGATGAAGCAGATCAAAAAGGCCTGCACGGTGGCATCCACCGCGTGGGGTTCATCACCAAGAAAGAAAGGCTGATCACCGAGAAGCGTGTCCAGCGCATCAATATCGTTACGGCCGATCTGCATGCGCTCTTCGCGGCTATGACGACCCAGCCCCTGGCCATGAAGGCTTTTTTTCAAACTACGCCGAATTAGCGGCGGCACAATCACCTGCAGCGGCTTGGGTAATGCTCCAAATAGTGTAGGCCGCACCTGCTGCCAGCCAGACTCTTCCATCCAGCGGCAGTGCAGCAACACCCAGTAAAAGCTGTCATGCATCATCCGGGTAATTAGGTGACTTTGCGCCTGTTGCGCAGGCGTCAGATCACCATCTACCGGGTCACCAAACTTCTTTTTCAGGTGCTCAATAATTAACTCAGAATCACCGATGGTCTCGCCGTCGAGCTTTATATAAGGAATTTTCCCCTTCGGTGCCTTGCGGGTATCCCCATCGATCACGCTTACATATTCGATGCCGGCCATTTTCAGCCAGAGCTCCAGCTTCATGCAAAACGGACTGGCATCCGGAAACCCCCACGCAGGCCCAAATTGATAAAACTCCAACATGACTCACTCCTTAAATTGTTTTAGTAAAAATTCAACCACGATGACAGGCCGCGAAAGAAGCGAGCCACCAGCGTCATAATAAGCGGTAAACTCAATATACTAGCGATTAGGCGGTTAGCGCCTCAACTAGGCGTGGTCGACCCGTATTTATTAAGGTGGTGCAGAACAGATACTGGAGGAGAGAGCAGTGGCTGGGTTACATCAGGCAGTATTGAGAACGGACATCAGCGGAATGCCCCTGGAGTGGATCAACTACCAGGAGGCGGCGAAGCTTTACCACGACAACCGCGTTGCCTATACCTGTGGCAGTTTGCTCTATAAAATCCACGGTGGCATTAACGCGGCCTCGCAGCAGCGCAGTGTGATTGAAGTCAACTCGATTATCGCTACCAATGGCACCCATCGAGCCCGGTATCGTAGCGGGGCCCATTACGCACCGCCACTGAACAACCCCACCCTGTTTCGGCGCGATCAGCAGATATGCCTGTACTGCGGTGACCGTTTTCGTAGTAGCGAGCTGTCTCGCGATCACGTCACCCCCATCAGTAGCGGTGGCACCGACACCTGGAACAATGTTGTCACCGCCTGTCGGCGCTGCAACAACCACAAGGCTGACCGGAGCCCGGAAGGCGCGGGCATGCCGCTGTTGGCAGTACCCTTTACGCCAACTCATGCCGAGTACATATTCCTTAAGGGGCGCAGAATTCTCGCCGACCAGATGGAATTTTTAAGTGCTCACTTTCCCCGTACCAGTCCGCTCCATCAGCGGCTTGGGGCAGCCAAAGCCATCGATCCATTCCAACCTGTCACTTAACCAAGGAGAAAGTAATGTCCAGCAATCTGATCGAATACCGTAACGAAGGCAAAATTGCCATTATCACCCTGAACCGCCCTGAAGCGATGAACTCGATGACCGTGGGCATGATGGAAGAGCTCACTGCTGCAGTGAAACGCTTTGATCGGGATGATGACGCCTGGGTCGGGATTCTAAACGCTAATGGCCGCGCTTTTTGCACCGGAGCCGACCTGAAAGAATCCCTTGGCCTGATCGCCGAAGATGCTGGAAACCTTTACGAATTGCCTAAAACCGGCATGGCCACGGTCACCGCCATCGCCAACCTGAAAAAACCGACCATTGCTGCGGTTCACGGCCACACGGTGGCGGGCGGAATGCTGTTTGCCAATGCTTGCGCGCTTATAGTGGCGGCAGAGTCCACAAAATTCGCAATGCCAGAGGCGAAAGTGGGGATGCCAACCCTTGGATACCTGGATATGTGGAAAATAGTGGGGCCAAGGCGCTTTATGGAGATGGCACTCACCGGCAGCAGTTTCAGCGCTGAGGCAGCCCTGCAGTATGGCCTGGTCAACAAGGTGGTGCCCGACGACAAGCTGCTGGAAGAAGCCCTGGCGATGGCCAACAAAATCGCCCGCAACTCGCCAAAATCGGTCGCTGGCCACCTACAGGCGGTAAAACTTTCGGTGAAATACAACAAAGAACTACTGGAAGAGATGGCCACCACCATCTGGGACGATGTGGTTTACAGCGAAGACCTGCAGGAAGGACTACGTTCGTTTGGCGAAAAACGGGCGCCGGTCTGGAAAAACAAATAAACCGGGCTTAATCGAGACTCCGAGTCCGGCCCATTACGGGTCGGACTCGGACATCGCCACGGCAGTCGCTGCCGCTTCTACTCCGTATAGAGCGTAAACACGCCGCTGGAACCCGCATCACGCAGGGGAATCAACTCAGCATATTCTGGCGAATCCCACCAGCTACGAAAAGTCGCCTCGTCGGCAAAGCGAAATATCAGCAGGTCGCCATCATCAGAAATTCCTTTCAGATCTTCCTGCTTCTTCGCTTTTACCACCAATTCACCGCCCCTGGCGCGCACCATCGGCCCAACAACCTTACGATACTCCGCCAGTTTTTCGCCATCTTTCACCTGCATGATCGCAACCAGCAATATGCTCATCTTAGTATCTCCAATCTAATTTTTTACCGGTCGGCGAAGGCCCCTAACCATCTAAACAATATCTAACTGCTGCAATTTGCCCAGCAGCCGCTCACGCTCTCCACTGGTCAACGATTGCACGGGTGCAGTGACCGGACCAGCGTGCAACCCAAGAAACTCACACCAGAGTTTAATCACGCCAATCAGCCGGGCATACGCCGCCGTCTTGCCCAACGGACCCATGAATTCATCTTCATAAACCGCCCAGATCGGCCGCAGGCTTTCCCACTTCGCCCAGGCATCATCCCAGTTGCCAGCTAATGCATCGTTGTAGTACCCCCGTAGCACCTCGCGCTTTTTGCCGTAAAGTAGGTAAGAAAACTCGGCAAACAGCACCTGCCCACCCTGGCGCAAATCATCCACAAAAAACTGCTCGATAGGGTCTGACACAATAAAATCGTCGCGCAATTCTCTACGTAGCAGTATCGACTCTGAGCGGTTTAGATGACCCTGTTTGACGCAGACCACAGTCTCCAGATCCACTAGCCGCTTCATTAACTCCAAACTCAGCACCTTACCGGATACCGGCGTGCGGTAGAGGCAAACTGCCAGGTCAGAGCGATCCGTCACGTATTGGAAAAAATCGAAAATTTCGCTATCGGTACGCAGCTGAGTCATCGGATTCATCACTTCGGCACCGCTGTATCCCAACTGCTCTATATGAGCCAGTTTGCGCACACAAAAATCTGCCGATGGATCGAGAATAATGCTCCACAGGTCAGTGCGCCCAGCCACCGCATCGGCGACTATGTCGTGATAGCGAAACCACTCTTCCGGCTGCATGTTCCAGGTTTCGGCGGCAAAACCACCGACCACCAGCCCATCTACGCCCCAGTCGATATAGGTATCGATGTTCTCGCGCAGTTGCGCTTCGTTAATTTTGCCGTCGGTAATCGGCGTGATCGGCGCTGAGTAAAACCCTCTAATGGTTTTCTGGGCCCAGGTCTTTGCTTCGCCACGGGTGAAATCTGCCATATTCCTCTCCTTGATGATGGTGTTATCGTTTGTTTATCAGCGAGAATACTACTCGGAATTAGCCCTAGCTGGGCCACACACTGACAGCCATCGATAATGCCTCATTGGGAGATAAAGGTGAACTACAACGAACCAGACCACATCCGCATGCTGCGGGAAACTTTGCAGAAATTTGTCGAAAAAGAGATGCCCCGGGAACTGGCACGGGAGTGGGACCAAACCAACGAGTACCCGGCGGAGGTCTTCGCCAAACTCGCCGAGCTGGGGGTAACCGGCATGGTCATGGGCGAAGAATACGACGGCAGCGGCCGGGATATTCAGGCCACCATGGTGATCATTGAGGAGCTCTCCAAACGTAGCATGGCAGTCGCCGTGCCCTACATCATGTGTACCTGTTATGCCGGCATGAACCTGGCCGAATGCGGTAGCGACGAACAAAAAGCAACACTACTGCCAAGGGTGGCTACTGGCGATTTGTTGTTTGCCTATGGCCTCACGGAACCGGATGTCGGCGCCGACCTGGCCAGCGTGCGCACTACTGTCGTTCGCGACGGTGACGAACTGGTTATCAACGGCTCCAAACGGTTTTGTAGTGGCGCAGAAATTTGCGACTACATCTACACACTGGCCTGCAGCGACAAAGAAGGCCCCCGCTACGGTAACTTGTCCTTTGTCATGATCCCGCCGACTACCCCCGGTGTCACCATTGAACGTATCGCCACCATGGGCATGCACGGCGCTGCGACAACCGATGTCACCTTCAGCAATGTGCGGGTGCCACTCAACGCCCTAATGGGCGGCGAAGCTGGCTGGAATAACGGCTGGAAAATGCTCGCCGGCCCCGGCCTCGATGTGGAAAAACTGGAAGTCGCCGCGATTGCCGTAGGTGTTGCCGCCGCCGCAGTTGAAGACGCCTGGGAATACAGCCAGGAGCGCCAGCAATTCGGCAAACCGATCTGCACCTACCAGTCGATCCGCCATAAGCTGTCAGATATGCAGACAAAACTGCACGCCGCGCGGCTAATGATGTACCACGCAGCCGACCTGGTTCAGTCAGGCGAACCGGCGGGCGTTGAAACCTCGATGACCAAAATGTTCACCACTGAAACCGCCAAAGAGCTGGCCCTGGAATGTCAGACCATCATGGGCGCCTACGGCTACGTGAAAGAATTTGATTGCGAGCGTTATGTTCGAGAAGCGATCGTGTTGCCTATTTTTGGCGGTTCAACCGCGATACACCTGAACAACATCAGCAACTGGATGGGCCTGCCGAAAAAGTGACCGGCTGGACAGCAGTAATCAGCGAAGAATAACTGCCACCTTCGCAATAACGCATCGCTAACCGCAATTTAACCAACGCCCAACCTCAGGGTTGGTTAAATTTTGCGCTGTCTGGGCCGACAGCAGCGCAATGGATACCTCAACTGATACGACTCCGATCCCCCGCCCGCCAGTCATGGCAGGGGAGCATGCCAACCTGCCTCAGGGAATGGCGGTCAGCACTCGAATTAACCTGCTCGGCTATCTGGGAACGCTTGGTAGCAGCGCAGTTATCGGTGTGCTCTGCTTTCTACTTTCCGCTCACGCACTGCTGCAAAATAGCCGGGACGATGCCCAGGCTGCGTTAGAACTTATCGCCCGGGAGAATACCGTCCTGATCCGTTCTGACGATCTAACGTTTCTGCACAAGAGGCTTGAGCAGATTGGTCAGTTCCCGGGGGTGGCTGGAATACTGATCAATGACAACAACCAGCGGCCCATAGCCAGTTTCAGCACTGAAGGTCGCAGCTGGAATCCAGGCGACCTGGCAGAAAATAGCACCTGGCGCTCTACCTGGGGGCTGTTAGAAATCCTTACCGGTCCGCCGTGGGCAACTCTACAAACCCCCATCCTGTCTGGTAATCAAAAAGTGGGGACGCTCTTTCTGGTCTGGGATTTATCTCGCATACATAGCCAAATTCGCCAATTGTTAATCGCAGTATCAGCTGCTTTTCTAGTAATTTTACTGGTAACAGCGGCACTCACCAAAGCCCTGCAGCGATCACTTGGCAGGCCGGTCAAAGAACTGTTAAACGCAATACATGGATTCACCGGGGGGGTCTCTACCGCCCGCTCCGCCCGCGTTTTTGCCAGAGACGAACTGGGCGAATTGACTGCTTCTTTCAACGCGATGTTGGCGCGTCTGCTCGAACAGCGCCGGGAACTACACACGGCTCGCACGAAACTTGAAGAGCGAGTGGCAGATCGAACCGCCGAGCTTGAAACGAGACGCCGTGAAGCAGAAACAGCTCAACATGAATTACGCCGCATAACCGACCTGTCACTAGATATTTTGCTGCTAATCGACGAGAACGGCTGTGGGGTGTCGGTCAGCTCAGCGGTCACCGACATTCTCGGTTACAGCGAGGCAGAGCTTCTGGGGAGGAACATCCATGAACTCATGTATTCAAAGGACCGTGTTGAAACAGATGGGGAGCAACTACGTGTACAGGAGTTTCTGCAACAACAGGGCGGCCAAATTCATAATGTCGAACGACGGTTTGTCCACCGAAATGGCCAGAAGGTATGGATGGAATGGAGCCTGACACTACTGGACGATAACCGCGTATTCATGGTCGGCCGCGACATTCAAGACCGAAAAAAGAAAGAAGTGGAATTGATGGTCGCGCATAAAGCCGAAACCATCGCCCGTAAACGCGCCGAGCAGATCGTTGATATATCGCTGGATGTGATCGTAACCCTGGACTCCTCGGGGCGTTATCTGGAGGTTAGCCGGGCAAGTGCACAGATGTTTGGCTACGCTCCCGATGAGTTGCGTGGACGATTATTTACCGACTTCATCGCCGAAGAGGAATTCGATGCAGAAAACATCGGGCCCAGCCTGATCGAAACGGTTAGAGAGGCTGGAGGTAGCCTGGGCGGACAGATACACAAGTTTCGGCACAAGCAGGGTCACTGGGTCTGGGTCGAATGGAATATCGCGCTGCAGGAAAATGAAAACGCAATGTACGGTATCGCTCGCGATATCACCGAACGCCGCGAATACGAACAGGCACTAATTACTGCCCGTAACGAAGTCCAACAGGTCATCGACATGTCCCTGGACCTGATCGTCACTCTCACGCCAGACGGTACAATCCTGACCGTCAACGCTGCCAGTGAGCGCTTGATTGGATATCGACCGGAAGAGCTCATCGGCTTTGATATCCAACCCCTGATAAACCAGGATGACATGGCCCTACATTCTGTTCACAAGCTGTTCGACAAAATAAAATCCGACGGCGGTGAGCTCAATGGCCTGGTCCGCCGTTTTCGCCACAAAACTGGTCGTTGGGTTTCGGTGGAGTTAAATTTTGTTTTGCATAATGAGGGCAAAGACACCCTCATACACGCTACCGGTCGCGACGTTACCGATCGCATCACCTACGAACAGGAACTCATCACCGCCCGCGAAATCGCCGAGGCTGCTACCGCCACCAAATCTACCTTTCTAGCCAACATGAGCCACGAAATTCGCACGCCATTAAATGGTGTGATGGGCATGTTGCAGTTACTAAACGAAACCCAGATTGATATCGAGCAAGCCGGCTACCTGGGTACCGCTCTCAGTTCCAGCGCTACCTTGCTAACACTGATTAATGACATTCTCGACTACTCTAAAATTGAAGCCGGCAAACTCACTATCGAAACCCAGCCGCTGAACCTGTTGGAACTGCTTGAAGATGTCATGGCCATCTTTGGCAAACCTGCTGCCGACAAAAGCGTCAACCTCTCCGCTATTCTAAGCCCCCAAATTTCGACCCATATTTTTGGTGATGTAACCCGTCTGCGGCAAGTACTGACCAACCTGATTGGTAATGCAATGAAGTTCACCGAGAAGGGCGAAATCGTCTGTCACGGAAGCCTGGAGATGGCCCAGGGAACCACCCTGCTGCGTATCGATGTCAGCGACACAGGCATCGGCATTGCTGCCAAAAAACTCAAGACAATTTTTGACTCTTTCTCCCAGGCCGATGATTCCACCACTCGCCAGTACGGTGGCACCGGGTTAGGACTGGCCATTTCAGAACAATTGGTAACGCTGATGGACGGCGCAATCAGTGTCACCAGCACACCCGGCAGCGGCTCTACATTCACCATCACCCTTCCGCTAGTCACCGCAGATGCCCCGGGGTTTGGGTATCCGGGGATAGAATCTAAACGAGTACTGATAATTTCAGAAGCGGCCTCCGTCCGAGAAGCCATTGGTGTCATTTTCGCCCGTGCGGGCATGCAGGCGACGATGCTGCCAATCTGGCAGCACAACCTGAAACACCTTCT
>QNFC01000006.1 GCA_003645395.1 Gammaproteobacteria bacterium | reverse complement strand
TGCAAACACGGCACCAAGACTGGTCAACGGGTTTCATCCTTTGAATAGCTATATCCTTGAATCAGAACATCTGCTGCAAATAAGGCGCCACCAGCACGTACCCCACAGTCGTCAACGTTAGCACCGTACTAAACAGTGCAGAATCAAGTTTAAATCGGTCACTCAGGGCGATGCCGACGGCAATGGATGGCGCAGCTGCGGTGATGACGGTGGCGCCGAGCAGCTCGCCGCTTAACCCGAGCGCATTCGCGGCCAGGTAGCCAACGGTGCCGCCGCCGATTATTTTTATCGCCAGCGCGGGGATCGCCAACAGTATTAGTTTGAGCTTGGTTAGCTCAAAGGTGGTGCCGACCAAAAATAGCAGTAGTGGCACGGCAGCCATGCCTAACGAGGCAATGGTCGCGGAGACGCCCCCGGGCAGGGTGATGCCGGAAAGATTCAGAACAATGGCGATAATCAGCGCCCAGAATGGCGGCAGTTTAAGAAAGACCAGACCGACCCCGGTGGGTGGGCCGTCGGCGCCGTAGCGGGCCACCAGCATCACCCCCACCGACCAAACGATGGGAATAGTGGCCATGAGGTCATATACCAGCGGCACACGAATCGCGTCGGCGGCGCCGTAAAGCCCTTCTATCACTGGTACCGCTGCGCCCATGCCATTGCCAAACGCGGTCGCCAGTATCAGCGCACCGGCCTGGGGGCGGGTGATCCAGCCAAGTTTTTCCATACCGCCAAATAGCACTACGCAAACGGCCATGCCGACGAGAATCACCACTACGCCGGTGGCCGGCACTTTTAACAGGGTTATATCGGGTGCGGACTGCAGGAACACGTTAAGAATGAGCGCCGGTGCCAGCAGATTAATCACCAACGAGTTGAGTACGGCGCGAATCTGCGTCACGGACACGCCACCGGGTTCCATTTTGCGCCAGGCGACGCCGGCCAGCAGCATCAACATCACCGGTATTAGCTTTTCGTACATTTATAAAACCCCTGACCCTTTTTATGAAAATGGGCAATATAACTGATGCGGGTAGCTCGAATCGCGCCGGTTGAGGAATCTCGGAATAACGCTGGACGCACCCGCTGGGTGGGCGATAATCGCCAGCATTAATTTACTCATTAAAATCATCTGGATTTGAAATGGAAAAAATAGTTAAAACTGAAGAAGCGTGGCAGGCTGAACTAGCTCCTGATCAGTACCAGGTATGTCGCCGCCAGGGCACTGAGCCGGCATTCACCGGCCAGTATTGGGACACTAAAGAAGATGGGGTGTATCGCTGCAGCTGCTGCGGCGAGCCACTGTTTGATTCGGCCACCAAGTTTGATTCCGGCAGCGGCTGGCCGAGTTTTTGGCAGCCCCTTAATGACGAGGGCGTTGAGACTCAGACCGATCAGGCCCACGGTATGGTTAGAACCGAAGTGCACTGCCGACGCTGCGATGCCCATCTGGGCCATGTATTTCCCGACGGGCCCAAAGAAGAGACCGGTCTGCGCTACTGCATTAATTCACTCTCGCTGGATCTGAAAGCCCGCGACGGAGAATGACCGCCTCAGCGGCGGAGCCAGTAATCATTACGGCGAACTGGGCAGATTATCAGGCCCAGCTCGCGCAGGTGCGCACGGCCGTATTTGTTAACGAGCAGGGGGTGCCCGCGGACATCGAAATGGACGCGGAAGATGCCCAATGCCATCACCTGTTAGCGCTAGTAGATAATCAACCAGTGGGCACTGCGCGGTTGCTGGCTGATGGCCGTATCGGCCGGCTGGCGGTGCTGAAGACTTTTCGCGGCCAGGGCATCGGTCAGCAGTTGCTGAAAGCCGCCGTGGCGCTAGCCGACTCTGTCGCCATGAAAAGCCTCTATTTACACGCCCAGGTGCAGACCCTCGGTTTTTATCAGGCGGAAGGTTTTGTAGCCGACGGCGAGGTGTTTACCGAGGCCGGTATTCGCCACCAGAACATGGTTTTATCGTTAGCTTAGAGACGTGCAACATATCGGGGAACACAGCGGTCTATCATTTATCCCCAAACGCCTTTCAACTCCGGATTAAACCGTGACCGATTCGCACCACCACCCTCGCATCACCCTGCTCTATTGCACCCGCTGCAACTGGCTGCTGCGCGCTGCCTGGCTGGCGCAGGAACTGTTGCAAACGTTTGGCACCGAATTGGGTGAAGCTACCCTGCAACCGAGCGATGGCGGCGTTTTTCAGATTTATGTGGAGACTGGCCCGAACGAGCGAACGCAGCTTTGGTGTCGCAGCGAGGACGGCGGATTTCCCGAGGCAAAAATTCTGAAAAGGCGACTACGCGACCAGATTGCCCCTGGTCAAGATTTAGGACACAACGACCGATGACGCTGTTTAGAACAGCCCTGCTCTGGCTGTTAGTCAGCCTGGCCGGTTTTACCCAGGCAGCTCCCGTCAGCACCGATCACACGGTTGTCGAGCTGCTCGCTGAAAATGACGCCGTTATCCCGGGGCAACCGTTTTGGATCGCCTATCGGTTGGAGGCAGCCCCCGGCTGGCACACCTACTGGCGCAATCCCGGCGATTCTGGCCTGCCCAGCGAAATCAACTGGCAACTGCCGGATGGCTGGCAGGTGGGGGAATTTTACTGGCCATCTCCAGAATTAATTTCCGCGCCACCCTTTGCCACCCACGCCTACCACGGCGAGGTGCTACTACTGGCACTAATCACGCCGCCCGACCAAATCAGCGACAGTTCAATCACCATCGCCGGAGAGGCCGCCTGGCTGGTCTGCAAACAACTCTGCCTGCGGGAGACCGCACAGCTGAGTTTGACCTTGCCGATTGCCGAATCCGCTACTGCTGTTAATCAACCACGGTTCGATGCCGCCCGTGAGCGTTGGCCCCGGCCCGATCCGCAATGGCAAGTCAGCAGTCAGCGTTATGAGCAACAAATAACCCTCGATATTAGCGGCCCCGGCCCTTTGCCGGCGCCGATCCATTTTTTTGCCAACCACGGCGATCAAATCGAACCGGCTGCGCAGCAACGTCTGCTTCGCACCAACCAGGGTTACCGACTGGAACTTACGGTTTCGCAATACAGCGAACAGCCTTTTACCACCCTCGATGGCGTGCTGGTCAGTGAGTCCGGGTGGGACACACCGGGCGGTCTGCGTGGGCTTGAAATAGCCGCTGCTATTAGCAGCGCTTCACAACCGGCCAGCGGCGGCACCCCCATCGATAACCAGATGGCCAGCGCTGGCACCTCTACCAGCACGACAATTACATCTCCAGCAGGCTCATCAACCAGTTCTCTGGGCCTGGCGCTCGCGCTGTTAATGGCGTTTATTGGGGGGGCTATTCTCAACCTGATGCCCTGCGTGTTCCCGGTGTTATCGATCAAGGTGTTGTCGTTTATCGACATGGCGCAGGGGCACAAGGGCCACGTGCGCCGTCACGGTTTGCTGTTTGCGCTCGGCATATTGCTCTCGTTCTGGGCCCTCGGCGGTCTGCTGATCGGCCTACAACAGGGCGGTGCTGAAATTGGCTGGGGATTTCAGCTGCAATCCCCTGGGTTTGTAATTGCCCTCGGCCTGCTGCTATTTCTGCTAGCGCTAAACCTGCTGGGAGTATTTGAAGTCGGCGGCACCATGATGCGCCTGGCCGGCAATACCGATACCGGCAGCGGCTACTGGAGCAGTTTTGCCACCGGCGTACTCGCCGCGGCGGTAGCCACGCCCTGCACCGCGCCGTTTATGGGGGCCGCGCTGGGCTATGCCCTCACACAACCTGCTCAGGTAACTTTGTTAATTTTCACCGCCGTGGCCCTGGGGCTGGCAAGCCCCTACCTGTTGCTAGCAGAGGTGCCAGGACTACTAGACAAACTGCCCAGGCCAGGACAGTGGATGAATACTTTTCGCCAGCTGCTGGCCTTTCCATTGTTGGCCAGCGCGGTCTGGCTGGCGTGGGTGCTAGGGCGTCAGCAAGGGGGTGATGCGGTGGCTCTGCTGCTGCTAACCATGATTATTCTGGCCATGGCCGGCTGGCTGTACGGCCTGCAACAACGCCGGACTAGCCGCCAACGCTGGGTAGATGGCGTTATTGTGCTGTTGCTGTTGGCGCAGTTGCCTTTTTGGCCACTAATGACCCAACCGACCGCCGCCGCTCAAACGGTTACCGATGCGCAGTGGGAGGCGTTTAACCCTGATCAGCTCGCCACCTACCTTGCCGATGGCGAAGCCGTGTTTATCGACTTTACCGCCGCCTGGTGCATTACTTGCCAGGTGAACAAGAAGCTGGCTCTGAACCGCCCCGAGGTAACCCGCCACTTTGCCGACAACAATATCCGTAAAATTCGCGCCGACTGGACCCGCCAGGACCCGGAAATTACCGCCGCACTGGCAGCGGTCGGGCGTAGCGGGGTGCCGACCTACCTTTATTACAACCGCGCCGGCGAGATACACCTTTTACCCGAGTTATTGACCCCGGACGTGGTGATCAAAGCTATACGCTAATCAGCGTATAGCTTCACCAGCGGGGAGGATTAGCCCCTTTTGCCGTAATGCTCATCATAGGGAAAATCACAGCCCAGTTCGACCAGGCCGTTACGGCAGTAGCTATCGATAAACCCTTGCTGCGCGGTGTTGAGCATGTCGCCAGAGCTGCCCGCCTTCCCCTGACGAATCATTTGGCCACCGCGGCGAGCAAACGGCGAAACCTCACCGGGATAAAACTTGTGATCAATGGCTTTCATTGATTTGTAGGAAGTGAGCTCCGCGACGCGCGCTACCTCTGCATCGGTCAACTCCACGGCCATTAATTCGGCAATCTTGCGAATGCTGGCCTGCGGATCGGCCATCATCTGCTCATAGGTTATGAACAGCACATTGCCGCGATCACGCCAGGGCCAGTAGCTGGCCAAAAACCGATGCCAGGGCCCAAAGACAGCACCTTCAGACATGCACTGCTTAACCCAGGTGTTAGTAGAGGGGATTAGCGGGCCGAGCAGCATGCTGCCAAAAAAATGGTGGGCCGACACTACTGTGTCTTTGGGGTCGCGTACCAGGCAGATATATTTGGCTTTTTCACTGTAAGGCACAAACTCCGCGCGGGCGTGGGTCTTAATAACTCGCTGGCCCGTTATAGAGCGCTTGATCGGCCGCTGATCGCGCAGAGCAATGGTGGTCTCCTGTGCGGGACAGTCTGGCCAGGGCGCAACATCAAGAATGTCGTTAAACTCACCGGTGCCCTTTTCGGCCACTTGATAGGCCGCGTACATTAACCAATTGGTGCCACTTTTATAGTATGAGCAGACAAAGACGTCGTGTTCGGTAGGGGTGTAATCGACAAAAGCCTTGCCGATAGCCGTACTAAACATGCCGGCGAAGGGTTTAACAAAATGGCGGAAAAGCCACGCCTCGCACCCCAGCAACCGGGATAATCCAAACACACCCCGTAGCAACCAGGTGAACGGAGTCATCAATTTGCCCTGCCAGGCTTTGCTATCAAGCGCCTTTTTGCGTGAAGCCGCTATGTCGGCAAATTCGTCGGTGGACATTGTCTCTCCTGATCAGAATGAGTCGAATGGTGGGTGGCAATTCTGACGGCTCAAACGGCCAAAATCAACGGTCAAAGCAGAAGTGCCCAAACCAGTTTTTAACGCCATCAACCGCCCGCCAGGAGCTGTTTTTCGGTAGCATTCGCTCCCCCGCTTCCCACACCACCCAGACTGGAGATAAAAATGGAAGATGCAGCAGCTGGCATGTTGCTGGTCACTTTAGCCGCAATGGCGATGGTGATGATCGCGCCAGTGATTTTTTACCTGCTTTCTTTACAAAAAACCCTGCGCCTTGCTGGCAAGGAAAATCAGCGCATGCGCCCCGGCCTGATCTGGCTGAACCTGATCCCGGTTTTTAATTTGGGCTGGCACTTTTACACCGTGCTGAAAATTAGCGAGACGCTCACTGCAAGACTTGGCAAACAGGCTGGCGACGGCGGCCGGGCACTGGGAGTGATTACCAGCCTGCTGATAATTGGCTGCCTGCTGCCCAGCTATAGAAACTGGTTTGCGTTGGCGACGCTGGTGCTATGGGTTGCCTACTGGGTAAAAATCACCGGCTACAATGTTTTTTTGCAAAGGCAGCTACCGGCTGCGAACAGTGACTCCGTTTAGCCTCTCTCCGCCGCCATTACCGATGCAGGTCACTACCTAACGGACCCTTTGCCGCGCAGCTAAGAAGACCGGCACGCTTTCTAGAGCGCGGGCATCTACTGCCGTTACCGCATAACAATATTTCCCCGCCGCTAAACCGGTATCAGTAAAAGTGGTGTCGGGCGGACTGCCGACAATAGTCGCCAAATTGCTCGCCAGTACCGGCGGAATTCTTGAGTAGCGACTAATATCAGTTGGGCAAGACCTGGGAGCACGAGTGAGCCGATAGACGTTGTAACCAGCAACGACTGCTGACGAACCATCTACATTAGCCGTCGGCGCCGCCCAACGGATACTCACCGTGCCTGCTGGCAGTAACGACGAAGCTGACTCACTAGAGGCTGCAGCAGAATAACTGGCTTTACCGCCGCTACAGCCAACGAGGAAACTGGTTAACAAAATAGCGGCGAAGCTTCTAATAATCGTTTTCACTATTTTCTCTTTTCGTGGCGTGAAACGAGGGTAACGGCTGCTACAAATCAGGCCGTACTACCGTTGTCGGAATACTATCAAATAGTAATCGCTATTCCACAGTTCGAGAGCGCGTCTTTGTAAGAAGCCGCTAACCTGGGGGTTTTTCGCCCATTGGTTCCAGTAGCCCATCCAGATCCCGGGTAAAAGTGCTAACGGTGTGGTTGGGAATCACAAACACCCACGGGCTGAGGCGAGTATTGAGTACCTCGGCTTCGCCACTTGCGTCGCCGCTGCCGACAGCACTTAACCGAGCAACGATGCCCAGGTCTTTAGCCTGTACTTTCGCCGTCACCTGCAGGCCATCGAAGGTATAAAAATTTACCTCGATGGCGTCATCCCATTCCAGCTCGGCGTCTGCAACCTTATTAACATCTTGTAGGGGTAACTTCTGCAATCCGTAAGCAATTGCGGCAACTTCAGTCGCCCTGGCGCTGCGGCCTTCGGGAATATCCTGTAATTCAAACGCGGCTGCGGCGCTTTCACGACTCACCCGCACGATGGGCTTGCCCGGGTGCTGAATGGTCACCTCGCGAATACGCGATTGGACAATGTCAATCAGCTCGCGGTCTAACCAGGCAGCGGGCAAACGAGGGGGGTTAAACTCGCCAGCAGCAACCCAGGTCTGATTTTCGGCCACGCGTCGCAGGTAATACTGCCGCTCACCCTGACCGGCCATTTCACGGTCTTTGCCAATTAGAAAAATGACTAGCGGCTGCCCTTGAGCATCGCCTATCTCGACCTGCATTGACTGTGCACCGGCCTGACTACGGTCACGCAAACCGAGCCGCTGATGCAGCTCCGGATTATCGGTTTTTGCATCAAGCAACTCCACGTCGCCGACCTGTTCCAGCATTTCCCAGACCTTCCTGTTATCTGCCGGATAATCATAGCGCTCAACCAACTGCCACTGCTTACCTTCCAGTTTCAGGTTGATTTCACCAGTCGGGCTATCGAGCCGGATAACGGCCACCTGCGGTAACTGCCCAACCCAGTCAGGCACCAGGCTCACACGATTACTCGCTACCTGAGTACCGGCGCGGTACCCACTCATTGTAAAAACCGTCAACGCCACCAGCACTATCGTTATCGCTGCCAGCCAGATAAATAGTCGCCGTTGCATGGTCAGCCTCCCCGGCGGCGCGACTGGGTCAGCCAGGCCATCAGCGCCAGAAAAATAATCAACAGCGGCATCAAACCGATATTGACGAACTTCACCCGAGTTTCCAGGCTTTCTATATCTCTACGCAGGTCGTGTTGAACCGTACGCAGCTGTTTACGAATCGCCACCTTCTCCTGTAAAAAATCATCGATCTCCTCCCGCGCCTGCTGGTCCAGCAGGAGTGCATCGGTGCCCTGCTTTTGCAGCTCAGCCAATCTCTGTTCAGCCGTCTGCAACCGCCCCTGCAACTGCTGTTCGGTAGCACGAAACTGCTCTTCAGCAACCTTGCCCAAATCGACTATGCGGGTAAAGGGACGAGAGAAAGTGCCGCGGCTACGAACGCTAATCAGGTCGCTGCTGCCACTCAAATTATCGAGGGTGTTGATCACGAAATTACCATTGTCGCCATAAGGTACGGCGATGCGGTCACCGAAAAAATCCTGCACCTCAACCCAGAATCGATCGTGCAGCAGATCACTGTCAGCCACCAGTACTATCTGCGCATCAGCGGACTCGGTTAACAGTTCACCCTGCCACTCGACCCCTTCGGGCGGGCCGTCAGGATAGGCGCTGCGGATCTTACCGCTGAGTCGAGCGGCCAGAATCTGCGGGCCCACAGGTTGAAACTGACCAAGTAACTCTTTCGGATTTGGCGAAAACTGAATCGACCCAACCGGTACAGGTCCGGAGTTCGACCCGGTAATCACCAGCACCTGCAGCGTGACCTCACTATCCGGCAGCTTCTCAATAGCACCGGCGGTGGCGAAAAACATCGACGCGAGACTGCTGGTGACGACGTCATCCTGATCAAAGTGCTGGTTCTTGAGTTCCAGCCACGGCAGGTAAGGCTGCGGCTGGTCGCCCGGATTACGAGAGGTGGTCACCCGCCGGGCGGCGTCATAATCACCCACTACCTGGGTGCCATCGACCCGTACTCCCCAGGCCGCCAGCTGCTGGTCAAAATCTGACGGCGCCTTTGGCTCTTGCTGGTTCTGCATGAACGGCATGGTGGGGATAACTTCAACATCTGAATAGGGGTCGACAAACACCATGGTGCGACCACCACCAAGAACAAACTGATCAATCGCCAGGCGCGAGGCATCGTCAAACATTTGCGGATGGATAATCATCAGAATGTCCACATCATCTTCGATCTTCGACAGAGTGCCCTTCAGCACCCTAACGTCAAAAATTTCCCGCATCTGTTCGATGATTGTCCAGCTGGGCTGCGCTCGCTGGCCCTGACCACCCTCGCTGCCCGCCACCGGCAGGCTGCTATACACCGCAACCACCGGCTTTTCGGGATGGTCGAGCTTATAAATCATTCGTGTCAGATCATGCTCAAGCAGCTCTTCGTTGCTGGGTGAAAAAAAGCCAATGACCTCTTCCCCGTCGGTGGTATTGGTCGCCGTCAAACCAAAATAGGCAGTTTCACCGATGTCATTAATCGGCACGCCGTGCACGCCGGCGCGCACAGCTTCGTCTTCTTGCTCAGAAAAGGGTTCGGGATCTACCACGCGGAGTTGAATTTTGCCGTGGGCGAGGCTGACATACTCATTCAACAACTCTTCTACCCGCACCGCGTAGGCCTTGATGGCCGGGACATCGCGCAGCTGATCGTCAGAGAAATAAAAGTTCAGGGTGATGTCATCTTCAAGCTTGTCGAGAATGGCTCGGGAACCTGGGGTCAGCGTGTAAAGCTGCTGTTCGGTCATATCCAGCCGGGCATTGCTAAACAGCAGGCCACTCAATATGTTGATGGCAAACAGCAGCACCAGGGCGATGACCAAACTGCTGAGGGAGACTAATTTTCGATTCATTGCGGGCTCCAGCTCAGGCTTTTTTCAGTTCCACCAACACGGCAGTGGCAAACAGCCAGAAACCGATTAGCGAAGCAAAATAGATGATGTCGTTGAAGTCAATTACGCCTTGAACGATGGCGTCAAAGTGAGTCAGAAAACTTAACGAGGCCACCGTGTTAACGATCACCGCAGGTGCCCAGCCGCTGAAAAAATCCAGCACCATGGGAAAACCACTAACGATAAACAGAAAGCAGACCACCACGCTGAGCACGAACGCGACCACCTGGTTTTTGGTCAATGCCGACATGCAACTGCCAATCGCCAGATATGCGCCGGCCATCAACAGACTGCCCAGGTAACCGGCAACAATGATGCCGTTATCAGGCTCACCCAGGTAGTTCACCGTTAACCACACCGGAAAGGTGCCGAGTAGCGCCACGGCAGTGAAACACCAGGCCGCCAGAAATTTACCCAGCACCACCTCGCCAAGTCCCACCGGCAGTGTCATCAGCAGCTCGATACTGCCGCTTTTGCGTTCTTCGGCCCACAGGCGCATCGCTACCGGCGGAATCAGAATCAGATAAAGGTAAGGGTGAAACTCAAAAAACGGCTGCAAATCTGCCTGGCCGCGTTCAAAAAACTGGCCAAGATAAAAAGTAAAAATACCGTTTAAAAATAGAAAAATAACGATAAAAACATAGGCTAGCGGGGTAAGAAAATAGCCCGCTAGCTCACGTTTGAAAATAACCCCAAGGTTGTTCATGAGAGCTCCCCCGGGCTGGCGACATCGCCAGAATTAGCGAAGGTTAGTTGTCGAAATAGCTGCTCGAGCTGGCCACGCTGCTGGTGTATCTGCTGTACGGGTAGTAACTGTTCGGCAATCACCTGATTAACAGTTAATAACAGGTCGACGCCGCCGTTGGGCACCAGTTGCAGTGCAACGGTGTCTGCGGCAAAAGGAGTCACGTCGATGCGAGCGACGCCAGTGATCGGTTGCAGAGCGTTGCGAACCAACTCCTGTTTTTCAACAGCGACTACCATTTCGATAGCATTGTGATCCTCCGCACGGGTTTCAAGCTCCCTGGGCGTGCCGTCTGCCAACAACCGACCGCGGTCGATAATCAGCGCGCGGGTACAGACTGCATCGACCTCTTCGAGAATATGCGTCGAGATAATAATCGCCTTATCGTGGGCGATATCACTGATCAGGTTACGCACTTCGTGTTTCTGGTTGGGGTCGAGACCGTCGGTCGGCTCGTCGAGCACCAGCACGGGCGGGTCGTGCAATATGGCCTGGGCTAACCCAACCCGGCGTTTAAAGCCTTTGGAAAGCGTGTCGATGGTCTGGTGACGTACTTCACCCAATTCGATGCGGTCAATGGCCATATCGACTCGGCGCTTCAGTTCAGCGCCGCGATAACCACGAATCTCGGCAATAAAACCCAGAAAACGCTCGGTGGTCATGTCGCCATACATAGGCGCGCCTTCAGGCAGGTAACCGAGCTGTTTTTTCGACGCTTTCGGATCGATGTCGATATCCGCGCCACAGACCTCTATGCGTCCACTGGTCGGTGTCAAAAACCCGGTAATCATTTTCATGGTGGTAGATTTACCGGCGCCGTTGGGGCCCAAAAAACCAACTACTTCGCCAGTTGGAACTGTAAAACTAAGGTCATCCACCGCCGTAAAGTCACCGAATTTACGCGTGAGGTGACTGACCGAGACCATGGCTTGCATGGACTGCTCTCCCTGAAATCTGAAATTATTAGGTATCAATGTTGATGCAGGTTCATACCGATCAACCGGCCGAACACAACGCGGTTGGATTATCGCTATTGTTTAAAGCTCAACGCAACAGGCGACGGCCAGTTTTAGCTATACGACGCGGTATTTTATGCGGGAATATCGAGAAACCGAAAATTCGACCGTTACGCAGGAACACCAAGTCATCTGCGCGGGCTGATAAATCACCGGAAAACCTCATGGATCCATTTCCACACGGGTCGCAATCCTGGCAGATACTTCGAACGACCAAACTTTGCCCCTTGCCGAGTTAGAATAACGACCAGCGGAAAGGAAAATCGGTTCCGCGTATGCACTGATATCAAAATGCTACACCCCACCTAAAACACTGCTATCACTGCCAGGAGGCTGATGTTGACCGCTATTAACCACACTCCCCGAGTGGCTGCTATTCAGATGGTATCCGGGGACAGGGTCGAACAGAACCTGCAATCTGCTGCTAACCTGATTGCCAGTGCGGTCGCCACCGGCGCCCAGATCGTCGTTTTACCTGAAAATTTTGCGGTACTGTCGGCCGATGCTCAAGCCAAAGTTGGGCTGGCAGAAACTCCCGGTGCAGGCCCGATTCAACAGTTTCTGCTCGACCAGGCCCGCAAGCACGGCATTTATCTGGTTGGTGGCACCATTCCGTTGGCAGCCAAAACCCCTGGAAAGGTCCGCGCTGCCTGTCTGATCATCGGGCCAGACGGCGACATACTTGGCCGTTACGATAAAATTCACCTGTTTGACGTGGCGCTCGGCTCCGGCAACGAGCAGTACAACGAGTCGGCAACCATCGAGCCGGGTGAACAGAGCTGCGTGATCGACACCCCCTGGGGCAAACTGGGCGTGGCGATCTGTTACGACATTCGCTTCCCCGAACTATTTCGCAGAATGATGCTCGAGGGGGCCCAGATCGTTGCACTGCCCTCCGCGTTTACTGCCACCACCGGCCGGGCGCACTGGGAAATTCTGTTACGTGCCCGGGCGATTGAAAACCAGTGTTATCTAATCGCACCCGACCAGGGCGCCAGCCGGCAGCGTAGTCGCCAAACCTGGGGCCACAGCATGATTGTCTCGCCCTGGGGCGACATACTCGCAGAGCTTGAAGAACAGGGCAGCGGTGTCGCCACTACCGAAATTAGCCTGCAGAAACTCGAACGGCTGCGGGAAAAGTTCCCAGCGCTGGAACATTGCCGCACACTTTAGTTTTCCAGTCCAGGTCAAGCCCAAATGAAGCTCACGGATCCGCTGAATAACTGGATCGCCCGCTGGCTAATGGCGGAAGAGCCGCGCAAGCACCCAGCTCCCTGCGATTTCGAGCGCATCTGCCACGAAATTCGCCCCGGTGACGTGCTATTGATCGAAGGGCGCAGCCGGGTTTCTGAAGTAATCCGGGTCATCACCCAGAGTCCCTGGTCACACTCCGTCCTCTATATCGGTCGCATCCACGACATCGAGAACGAAGCGGTGCGTACTCGTATAGAGCGCCTTTACGCGGGCGACTCCCAGGATCCGCTAATCATCGAGGCATTACTCGGCGAGGGAGTAATACTCACTTCGCTGGGTAAATATCATGCGGAACACATCCGTATCTGCCGACCGCGCGGACTGACCTTTGTCGACAGCCAGCGGGTGATCAACCACGCCATTGATGAACTCGGTAAAGGCTATAACGTACGCCAGCTGCTAGATCTGGCACGGCTAATGTTCCCCTGGGCGATTCTGCCAAGACACTGGCGTTCTGTGCTGTTTCAGCACAACGTCCAGACACCCACCAAAACGGTTTGCTCAACAGTTATTTCAGAAGCTTTTGCCAGCGTCAGTTTTCCGATTTTACCAGTGGTCCAGTTCGATGATGAGACCGGAATACGCATGTTTCGTCGCGATCCCCGCCTGGCAGTACCGCGTGACTTTGATTACTCTCCCTATTTCGACATTATCAAATACCCACTGGTACCCATCGACGAGAGCGGTTTTTACCGCAATTTACCGTGGAGCAAACCCGGGGCTGCGGATGACGCGCCATCAAATGATGAACCTCTCACTGCCACCCGCGTAGAAAAAAGTCAGGAGCCTACGAATGATTGATCTGTATATCTGGCCAACCCCCAATGCATTTAAGGTCACGATTTTGCTCGAAGAGCTGGAGATGGCCTACCAGACCTTTGTGGTGAATATCGCCGAGGGTGATCAGTTCAAGCCTGAGTTTCTAAAAATTAGCCCCAATAACAAGATGCCGGCCATGATCGACCAGGAGGGCCCCGGCGGAGAACCAATTTCACTGTTTGAAAGCGGCGCCATCCTGATCTATCTAGCTGAAAAATGCGGCCGCTTTCTGCCCATTGAACCACGCGGTCGTTACAACGTTTTGCAATGGTTGATGTTCCAGATGGCCAGCGTCGGGCCAATGTTTGGTCAGGCCCATCACTTTCGCGACTACGCGCCGGAGCCCATTGCTTACGCAATTGATCGCTACACCAATGAAGCAGGGCGCATCTACCGAGTGCTCGACAAGCAGCTAGAAGGCCGCGATTTTGTCTGCGATGAATACTCCATCGCCGATATGGCGATCCTGCCGTGGGCCCTGCATTACGAGCGGCAGGGCCACGATATAGAGTCAACCCCGAACGTTGCTCGCTGGATCACCCGGCTTAAATCTCGGCCCGCCGTCACGAAGGGGCTAGAGGTGATGGCCGACATACGACCGGCCAAACCTGGGCCGCAAAATGAGCAGCAACGGGCGATTCTGTTCGGCAACAAACAATTTGAGAAACATTAAACTGATGGAGGAGTAGGCAATGGCAAACCTGATCGCGCTGCCCGAACCTGCAGACCTGGTCGACCTGTTTCGTCTCTACCCGGAGACAGCCAAAGTGGCACTGCCGCTGGCACAACATATTTTGCGCAGCGACTCACCGCTAACCGTCATGCAGCGAGAGCTAATCTTTGCTTTCGGTTCTGGCCTGAATGCGTGCCACTACTGCCACGGCGCGCACACCGCCGCCGCGGAGGCCCTGGGGCTAGACACCAGCCTGATGGCCAGCTTGCTTGAAGATATCGATACGGCACCCATTGATGAACCGTTTAAACCGATATTGAAGTACGTGAAAAAACTGACCCAGACACCGAGCAAGGTGACCCGCGCAGACGCCGATGCTGTCAGAGCCGCCGGCTGGAGTGACGATGCCCTGCATAGCGCCATCACCGTCTGCGCGCTGCACAATTTTTTCAACCGCTGGGTCGATGGTAGCGGGGTGGATGGCAGCGATGCTTATGTGCGCGAGCGCGGCGAGTACCTGGCCGACAATGGTTACCTGCCCAGCAATACTGACCGTGATTAATTTTTGCGCTCGAATTGAGTAGTTAACTACTCAGTTGCTGTGTATAAGCCAGTATCTGCTTGATATCGTAATCCTCTTCTTCGTCAGATTCCGGATTCCAGATGCTGCGCCCCGGCCGCTCCACCAGGTCACCACCATAAACGTGTAGTGCGGCGTTGAACTCACCAAGAGGATTATTAATAGCGTGAATCAGGTCGGTCGGCATTACATACACGTCAGCAGTGCGCAGTGATTTAGTGCCTACCTGTTCCAGGCCATTAGCACCACGTTGGTAGAGAAAGTTATCTTCCTGACCGGCATAGACGCCGATCACCCCCCACATACAGTGGTTGTGAATCGGACTGGTCGAACCGGGCGCGGTAGACATGTTGGCCACGGTCAACTCTGGTGAGCGATAAAGCGGCTGAAATACCGCCTCCGCACCACCGCCCAGGGCCTCGCGCAGGCCGTCGACATCGGCCATCGCCTCACGCAACAGGCGCTCCACCACCAGTTTAGGCTCTGGCGCTGACAGTGCTGCCTTGCATTCGGTTACAAACAGATCAACATCAAACATGAACAAACCCCTCGTCTAATTAGCCCGGTTAGCAGCGAACATGGTACGCTCCGCCGGCTTTCGCCGCACGTGAATGAACTTTGCCAATCAATCACATTCAAACCCTGTTCTCTTTCATGCATCAAAAAGCACTTAGCCCTCTTTAATCCTGTATCCGGAGATATCCATGCTACCGCGAGTTATTCTTGCCGCCACTCTTTTGACCGGCGCGTCCCTATCTACCGCCGCTAAAATTGACTTAAGCAGCGATCGCGCTCAATTCAGTTACGCCATTGGCCAACAGATCGCTAACAGTCTTATCCGCGATAAACTTGATGTGGACATGGCCGTTGTCTCTGCCTCCATTCTTGACGCCGCCGCCGGCACCGCACAGCTGACACCCGAGCAGCAAATGGCCGCCGTGCAAAAATTCCAGGAACAGCAAAATGATCAACAGGGCCAACAAGCGCTCAAAAATAAAGAATTGGGCAGTGACTACCTGGCTAAAAACCGCATTGCCGAAGGCGTCATCGAAACGGAGTCCGGATTGCAATACGTGGTTGTCACCGCCGTAAAAGAAGGCACATCACCCACTGATACGGCTGATGTCACCGTCCATTACCGCGGTACGCTGGTGGATGGCACCCAATTTGATAGTTCTTTTGATCGCGGGACACCGGCCACCTTCAACGTGGCCCAGGTAATCCCCGGCTGGCAGGAAGCACTGCAGCTAATGAAACCTGGCGAAACTTACCGCCTGACGATCCCGCCAGAACTGGCATACGGCCAAAACGCACCACCAAGCATCGGCCCGGACCAGGTACTGCTGTTCGACGTTGAGTTAATTAGCATTAATTAATTTCGGTATACATGTATCCGCTAGAAGCTAAGCAAACTAAGTCAATACACAACTGCGGGCCGAATTACCCGGTAATTCGGCCCGCTCCTCGTTTGTAGACCCCTCTTGGCTGCTAAAAACAAAAGCCCTACCAAAACACGTCGGCAACCGCGTAACCGCAGTGGGACAACTGCGGCTGCAAAAAAGAAAAAGCCGGCCGGAAAAACCCGTCGCAACCCACCACCAAAAGGCAGTGGGAAAACTGTGGCTGCAAAAAGGAAAAAGCCCGCTGGAAAAACCCGTCGCAGCCCACCGCCAAAACGTAGCTGGATTAGTGCACTTCTAGGAACAAAAAAGAAAAAACCTGCTAGAAAAACTCGCCGCCGCCAGTCGCGCAAGCATCACTGGCTCCTTCTTATTGTAGGAGCCCTCGTCGTTTCGTCAGGTCTCTACATTCGCCACCTGGATCTTATCGTCCAGGAAAAATTTGCCGGTAAGCGCTGGGCCTTGCCCGCGAGGGTTTACGCTCGACCCCTGGAACTTTACGCTGGCGCATCAACTACCCACGACCAGCTGCTAGCTGAATTAAGCCGTCAGGGCTACCAGCGCGGCGCGGACGCTAAAGAACCTGGCAGCTATGCGGCATCAAGCCAGCGGGTAGAGCTGCACAGTCGTGGCTTCCAGTTTGCCGATGGCACCGAACCGCCCCAGCGAGTGATGATTGAGTTTGATGCAAACCAGGTCGGCTTGATCACGCCGTACAATGGCAGCGGAACCGTGGACCTGTTGCGTCTAGAGCCTCTGTTAATCGGCAGTTTTTACCCCAGCAGCAATGAAGATCGGGTGCTAATACCGCTGACACAGGTGCCACAACCACTAATTGATGCCCTGGTAGCCACGGAAGACCGACAATTCTATGAACACTACGGAGTATCACCACGGGCTATTGGCCGAGCCCTGTGGGCCGACATTCGTGCCGGCAAAGCGGTGCAGGGGGGTAGCACGCTTACCCAGCAACTGGTAAAGAATTTCTACCTGTCGCCCCAACGCTCGCTGGCACGCAAAGCTAACGAAGCGATCATGGCTCTGCTATTAGAGCTTCACTACAGCAAAGATGAAATTCTCGAGGCTTACCTCAACGAAGTCTTTCTCGGTCAAGCAGGAAAACGAGCCATTCACGGTTTTGCCCAGGGTAGCCAACTGTTTTTTGGCCGCCCGCTGGCAGAACTCAGCGTTGATCAGTTAGCTCTGCTAGCGGGGATGGTCAAAGCACCCACTCTGTATCACCCTCGCCGCCACCCACAACAAGCGCTCGCTCGGCGCAATCTGGTACTGCAGGTGCTGGCGGACCAGGGAGCCATCTCTGCAGAAGAGAGCCAGGCTCTGCAGGCCAAACCGTTGGGCGTAGCCGAAAAATCCCGAGTTGGCCTATCGCGATACCCGGCATTTCTGGAACTGGTGCGCCGCCAGTTGCGGCGAGATTACCCGGATGAGGTATTACTCAGCGAGGGACTGCGCATTTTCTCTACCCTCGACCCAGCCATTCAGGAGGTCGCCGAACTGGGCCTACAAAGCCGCCTCAACAAGCTTGCCAAGCAGACCGGCGCAGGCGATCAACTACAGGGCGCAATGGTCATCTCGGCGGTGGCCAGTAGTGAAGTTCTGGCGATTGTCGGCGGCCGATCACCCCGCCAGGAAGGTTTTAACCGTGCACTCGATTCGAAACGGTCGATCGGCTCCCTGGTAAAACCAGCGGTTTATCTGACTGCTTTGTCTCAACCGGCACGCTATAACCTCAGCACCCCACTGATCGATGCGCCTTTTTCACTCGACCGCGGTGGTAAAGAGCCCTGGCAACCCAAAAACTACAACGGCAAATTTAAAGGTGAAGTACCCTTGCTTGATGGGCTACTGCACTCGATGAACGTGCCCACGGTGCGCCTGGGCCTTGACCTGGGGATACCCACCGTCGTTGAAACCCTGAGAGACCTTGGTCTCAATCGACCGGTTCAGCAACAGCCCTCACTACTGCTTGGCGCCATTGGCATGAGCCCGATAGAAGCTAATCAGCTCTACCTGACCATTGCTGCGGGGGGCTTTTACACCCCTCAACGAGCGATATTGTCCGTGGCTGATCGCAGTAACAATGCCCTCAACCGTTACCCACTTCGGCTAGAACAGACAGTCGATGCCCGCGCGGTGAAATTGCTGCAATTGTCTCTACAGGAAGTCGTCCGCCGAGGCACCGCACGCGGGTTGCAGCGGCGTCTCGGTAATACGCTGAACCTTGCCGCTAAGACCGGCACAACCGATGATGAACGCGATAGCTGGCTGGCCGGTTTCAGTGGCAATTTCGCGGCAATCGTCTGGGTCGGTCGTGATGACAACAAACCGACTGGTTTACAAGGGGCCACCGGCGCATTACCCGTTTGGGCGGATGTGATGGGGAAACTGCCACTAACCGCCAATTCCCCCTCCACCGATGATCAGATAACCTGGCTAGAAACCCGGCCAGGGGGAGCCGCCATTGCTGCGCCAGTCGGAGTAAACTGCCGTGGTGGTTATGGAACCCCCGTCGTGGCAGAATTTGCCCCCGCATTTGGGCCAACCTGCGCAGCCTCCACCGACTCCGCAACGAGCCTCCCTGAACAAAATAACGATGGTAATCCTTTAGAGTGGCTATTCGACAATATTCCCTGGCTTCACGACTGATTCGTAATAGCCTTTTTACATTAGCAGCGCTGGTTATCAGCAGTTGCGGGGTAGATTACGCCCCGGCAAGGTTCCCCGCCGATGAGGGCACACCAGCAGCCTTGCCACCTGTCGAACCGCCACCGCCGCCACCAATGAGCTCCTGGCCCAAGCCCACGCAGGCCCCAGCTACCTCCGGGCTACCCGAACCCACCCAGGCCCCGGCACCGCCACCCGTAACGACCAGTAAACCCGCCAGCAACCTGCTGCTCGCGAGTGCCCGCGAGCAGCTACAGGCTGGTGATACCAGTCGAGCTGCAGCAACGCTGGAACGGGCACTCAGGATTGCGCCGAACGATCCTTACCTGTGGCACGAACTGGCCCAGGTCAGGTTTGCGGCGGGCGAGTGGCAACAGGCGATTCAATTGGCGAATAAATCCCGCGTATTAGCAGGCAGCGATATCGAACTACGCAATAAAAATAGTGACCTTATTGCCGCGGCGAGCGAGCGAATGTGATGGCTTTCAACCCGATACGGGCCCATCAAGCGGCAAATTCAACGCCACCATAAAGTTTCTTAACTCCTGTCGCGCCGCCAGATGGGAAGTGGTCATTCTTGGCATCGATACCCCACGTAACTGTGGATTAGCCAGATCAACCAGCGTCAACCCGCCTGGAAACAGTTCACGGTAGATCACCCTCTCAGCCAGCCCAGGCACGTAGCGGCACGCCATCCTGCCCTGCAGGTCTTCAAGCGCCGCATTCATTCGGCGCTTATTGCGGGCATCAAGCATGGTTAACCGATTGCGGGCGATGACCCAGTCGAGCGCCGGTAGCTTCGCCAACGCCCTCTGCTGCCGTGCCTGCCAGACGGTTTCGGTGAAAAAACTCAGCCGCTTTACCTGAAATTCCTCAGGCTCTACCTGTCCAAGCAAATCAAGGTCGATAAAACTATCGTTCAGCGGCGTGACCAGCGTGTTCGCTAACGTCATCGCCAGACGACTACGAGGGGAGTCACTGCCGGGGCAGTCAATGATTACAAAAGCGTGGTCGCGAGCTAACTCACCGACAAGCTCACGCAGCTCGTCGCACTCCTGTTCAGTCGCTTCAACACGGCTGTCAAGTTCTGACGGCGGCGGCACAACTACTTTGACGGCTGGCAATTGCGGATGATACTGCTGTCGATTTTGTAGATAACGACTCAACGTGCGCTGGCGGGTATCAAGGTCTACCGCTGCAACCCCATGACCCTGAGCCTGGAGCGAAACGAGTAAATGCACCGCAAGCGTCGATTTGCCTGTACCGCCCTTTTCGTTAACAAAAGTAATGCAGTGGCTTCCCTGCTCAGCACCGCTAACAGTCATGGTGCTATTGACCCGCGTCTGCATTAATCATGCAGGAAACATCGGCAACTCTGTGCCTGCCATTGCCTGCATTACGCGGATCACCTGACAGCTGTAGCCGAATTCATTGTCATACCAAACATAAACGACACAATGTTTGCCGTTGACGATCGTTGCGGTGGAATCGACGATCCCCGCGTGGCGAGTACCCACCAGATCGCTAGAAACCAGCTCAGTGCTGGTCATGTAGTCAATCTGGTCTGCCAGCGCTGCCGACATGGCACCGGCGCGCAACACCTGATTAAGGCTTTCTTTATCCGTTGCTTCATCGAGGGTCAGGTTCATGATCGCCATGGAGACATTGGGCGTGGGCACGCGAATCGCGTTGCCAGTGAGCTTGCCGGCCAGCACTGGTAGTGCCTTGGAGACCGCTTTGGCAGCACCGGTTTCGGTGAGCACCATATTCAGCGGCGCACTCCGGCCACGACGATCAGCCTCATGATAGTTATCAATCAGGTTTTGATCATTGGTGTAGGAATGTACCGACTCGATATGGCCTACCTCTATGCCATATTCGTCGTTAAGCACTTTGAGCACAGGGGTAATGGCATTAGTGGTGCAACTCGCCGCGGAGATAATTTTTTCGCCGGCGATATCGTCACTGTTGACGCCGAAGACGATATTTTTTATCTCGCCTTTGCCCGGTGCCGTCAGCAGCACCTTACTGGCACCCGCTTCGAGATGTTTACCAAGCGCCTCTACATCACGGTACATGCCGGTGTTATCCACTACCAGTGGGTCCTTGATACCCAGCGCGGCATAGTCAATATTTTCGGGGCTCTGGGCATAGAGCAGGCTGATGATATTGCCATTGACGATAAGGCTATTACTTTCATGATCCACTGATATGGTGCCGCTAAACGGCCCATGCACCGAGTCACGGCGCAGCAGGCTGGCGCGTTTTTCAAGGTCGTTGCTGCCATCGCGGGGCTTACGCACCACTATCGCCCGCAGGCGTAACTGCTCACCGCTGCCAATACCCAGCACCAGTTCACGCGCCAGTAGCCTGCCAATACGACCAAAGCCGTAAAGCACCACATCTTTGGACTCACGCGGATCGTTGTTGCGCAGCGCTTCAAGGCCACCCAGGTGATCCGCAACAAACGCTTCCGGCGACTGTCCCTTACCCGACTTCAGATAAGCAACGGTCAGTTTCCCCAGGTCTATCCGGGCAGCACTAGGCTCCAGACCAACCAGAGCCTGCAAAATAGGAAAACTGTCGTGGGCCGATACCCTTATATCCTCGTGCTGGCGAATATAACGGTGAGCTTTGAGCAGATCGCCAGCGGAGACTTCGTTAATAGACCGGCCGTAAATTGCGAGGGAAATGCCGTGGGTGCGCTGCAAATAGCCAATAATCGGCAACATTCGCTCTGCAGCAGCCTGACGCTGTTGGAAATCATGAAGAACTTCATCTTGCTGGGTTTTGTTGATCGGAGTCACTGCGGCCTGTTCCTGCGGTCAGTTATTGCGGTAAGACGACCCAACCATTTCAGTCACGACTATGCGTTGATGGATGCCCCTAAGGAAAAGGCAAATAAATACTGAATGATCGTCAATTTAAAATCGCGCGGATTGTATCTCAGCCAGGCCTGATTAGGGTAGCGCTCCAAGCAGGTGTAATCATCGCCGCCGCGAGTTAGCCTGCCGGCTTAGTGGCGACGCCCTGAACCACGTAGCTGGCAACCTTCAGCCCCATCGCTGGATGATAGCCTTGCTCATGCATCACAACCTGCAATCCGTGCTCCTTCAACAGACCATGGGTTAGACGGTTCAAATGGCAACCGCAGGCAAATTTACGCCACAGGGGGTTAATGCGATCTTGCCAGAGTGCAACCCCGGCATCGGGTGATCGAACGTGCTCAAAAAAGTGCATTTCACCACCAGGCTTAAGCACACGCACCGCCTCGGCCACCGCACGACGAGAATCCGGAATCGTGCAGAGCACCAAAAACATCAGCACCTGATCAAAACTCTGGTCAGCAAACGGCAATGCCTCGGCGCTTGCTTGCTGCAGCGTGACCTTCGGCACCGGCGCTTTCGTGCTCCTCTCTTTCGTTAACCGGTCAGCACGTTGCTGCGCCTTGCTGAGCATCGCCGCGCCGGGCTCAATGCCCACTACCTCCACATCCGGGTGGTAATGAGGCAGATTGGCGCCGGTGCCTACGCCAATTTCCAGCACTTTCCCGCGCAGATTATTCACCACCCGCTGACGATCTGGCGCCAGCTTGCGCAGGGCAACGTCAAGAATGACTGGGAAAATCCTATCTTCGTAAAAACTGCTCACTTTGGACTCCCGAAATTGAGTGGTAACTCACCATCGCGGCTAAAGGCAAGGCGCCGCCGTAAGCCCTGCTGCAAATGCAGGTGACCGCTAATTTCGTATTTAAGCACTTCCGGCGGTGTTTGCAGCCAGTCAAACAGCTGCCGGGCCACGCTCAGACCGCTCACAGTTATATCCACCTCGGCAGTCGTCTGACCCAACGGTGGCAAGGTTATATTCATTGCACTGACACCACTGGCAAAGCGCCGGCCGTCCACGTCAAGGTCAAAATCCACCCCCGCGATCGCGAGTGGTTCATTGTTACGGTTCTGTAAATCCAGTGTCACCCTAAATCGGGGGGCAAATCCCTCGCTGGGCAACGGCTGTAGATTAGCGACGATAACAATCGGCGGCTCCAACCCGCCGCTCATGCTGGCACACCCACTCAGAAGCGCTGCCAATAGCAGAGGAACCGCCCGCCAACCAGGACCAGGTAACCACCCATTCCATCTCTTAAAAATTCGTTCAACCATAATCACTCTGGCACCCGTTTGAGCGTTTATCTCGCAACCTGTACGGTCCCAGCTTAAAATAGGCCGCTGGCAACTTGCCAGCCCCCACCTCAACAATTCCGGAATCACTCTATTGTCAGGAAAAGTAGGTTTCGTCAGCCTCGGCTGTCCCAAAGCGCTGGTGGACTCCGAGCGCATTATCACCCAGCTGCGCAGCGAGGGTTACCAGACCGCCAACGACTACGATAACGCCGACCTGGTGGTGGTGAACACCTGCGGGTTTATCGATGAGGCCAAGGCCGAGTCGCTGCAGGCAATCGGCGAAGCGATTAACGAAAACGGCCGAGTGATTGTCACCGGCTGTTTGGGAGAAGATGCTGACCTGATTCAGCAGACCCACCCACAAGTGCTAGCGGTAACTGGCGCCCACGCTCTAGAGGCGGTTGTCGCCGAAGTACACCGCGCACTACCACGGGATTTAAGTCACGACCCGCTCACCGACCTGCT